>DASTLD010000615.1:0-24174 GCA_035715345.1 Longimicrobium sp. | reverse complement strand
CGGCGCGCGGAGGGCGCGGAGGGCCGCCGAGCGAGCGGGAAAAGCCCCTCCCCCGAAGTTGGGGGAGGGGCAGCGAGGAACGAGCGGGGAGGGGGCCTCCGCGCATGGGAGGCACCCTGCGTCGCTAGCGGGCCATGCCGTCAGCTCCCGCCGATCGCGGCCAGCCGCGCGCGCACCCGCTCCACCAGCTCGGCCTGCTTGCGCGGGGCACGCTGCAGGTAGGCGCGGTAGGCGGGCACCGCCAGCTCCGGGTGGCCGGCCACGTCGTGCAGCGTGGCCAGGCGGTAGTACGGGTCCGCGTAGTGCGGCTCCAGCCGGATGGCGTGCTGGAGCTGCTCGATGGCGTCCGCCTGGCGCCCGGAGGTGGCCAGCGCGTTGGCGTACTCGTAGCGCAGGTACCCCTCGTCCGGCGCGATGTCCACCGCCTGCCGCAGGTGCTCCACCGCCTCGCTGCGCCGCTGGGTGATGCGCGCCAGCATCACGTGCGCGGGATAGGTGGAGAAGTCCTCCTCCAGCGCGCGCTCGAACGCCGCCTTCGCGCCCTGGGCGTCGCGCCGGGCGTTGGCCAGCATGCCGAGCGCGTACTCGTGCATGGCCTTGGACTCGTAGAAGTACACCACGCGCACCTGGTCGTCCGCCCGCAGCGCCTCCAGCAGCCGCTGCAGCGCCACGGAGGCGCTGTCGAACTGGCCCGCCCCCGCGTGCGAGAGCGCCAGGTCGTGCAGCGCCCAGTAGTTGCGCGAGGGGTTGTCGCGCCAGACGGCGGCAAACCCGCGCGCCGCCTCCGCGAACTCGCCGCGGCCGTAGTCGAACCACGCGCGCAGCGCCGGCTCCATCTTCCAGCGCCCCGGCAGCATGTCGTACAGCGTGACCACCAGGCCGCGGTGCACGAAGGGGTTGCGCGCGTACGCCCGGTACAGCAGCGAGTCCGTCTTCAGCACCAGCGGGTCCTGCACGGTCTGCTCGCGGTCCTGCACCCAGCCGATCCACCGCCCCTGGTCCGCCGCGTAGAACGAAGCCCAGCGCCCCAGCATGGGCTCCGCGCGCGTGGGGTCGATGCGCGACGCCCAGTAGAACGCCGCCGCGGCGTGCTGCGGCCGCTCGCGGAACAGCCGTACGCCCAGGTCGAAGTACGCCTCCCAGTCGTTGGCGTCGGCGCCGCGCGGCAGGTTGGGCCGGGCGGGCTCCGGCTGCGCAGCCGCCGGCGCCGTCAGGAGCACCAGCGCCAGGAGAACCAGGATCCTTCTCATTGTTGATGGAGCCGGGACGAGGTGAGAAACAGCAGTGGGGCGAAAGAAATATGTTTATCGCCCGCCGGATCGGGCAATGCCCCTTACGCCGATTGTCATCCTGAGGAAGCGCCGCGCAAGCCGCTGTAATACCCACAGCCTCTGGCGCGACCGAAGGATCTTGCCTGCATGCCGCGGGCGAAAAGAGCGTGCATGCATCCCCACGTCACGGCCGGCCCGGGCGCAGGCGGAGAAGATCCTTCGGTCGGCGCCATGGGGGCATCGCGGGGTGCGGGACAGCCGAGGCGCCTTCCTCAGGATGACAACGGCGTCGATGCGGAGTCAGACTACCGCACGGGGCGCCAGCGGCGGCCGGCGGGGGCGGCGATGGGCTGGGGAAGGGACTGGAGGTAGGCGATGAGGGCATCCAGCTCCACCATCGCGGGCGGGCGGGCGCGGCCCTGGGCGATGGAGGCGTAGCGGTCGCCGCCGCGCGCGACGAACTCGGTGACGGCGAGGGTGACGACGTCGGCATCGCCCACCACGCGCCCGTCGTCCAGGCGCACCTCGCGGACGCGGGAGCCGGCGGGCGCGGCGGGATCGTACGACACGGCCAGCCCGGACACGTGCGCGTCCGGCACGCCGCCGCGGCCGAGCCCGTTCTCCAGCGCCGCGCGGAGCTGCGCGCCGGTGACCTCCACCGTCACCAGCGCGTTGCCGAAGGGCTGCACCTCGTACAGCATCCCCCAGGTGACCGGGCCGGCGGGCAGCGGGCGGCGGATGGAACCGTTGTTGACCAGCGCCGCCTGCGCGCCCGCGGCCGACCGGAACGCGTCCGCCAGCAGGTTGCCCAGCGGGTACTCGCCCTGGTCCGGGTGCTCCAGCGCCGCGGCCAGCGACGCGACCACGCGCTCCGTCACGGGCCGCACCCGCGCCTCCCATTCGCCCACCACGCGCGCGACGGCGGTGTCGGGGTCCACCTCGTCCGCCCACGCCGTGCGCACCTCGCGCCGCAGCACGCGCGTCACGCCGCCGCGCCGCTCCAGGTCCGTGACGCTGTAGGCGGTGTCGTACGACGCCGGCTCCAGCACGGGCACGCCGTCCACCTCCGCCACCACGCGCCGGTGCGTGTGGCCGCCCAGGAACAGGTCCACCGGCTCGGCCACCTCGCGCGCCAGGCGCAGCAGCTCTCCGCTGCATCCGGACGACGCTTCGTCGGGCGAACGGCCCGGGTTGTCGCAGATGGCGCCCACGTGCGCGGTCACGACCACGAAGTGCGCCCCCGCGGCCCGGGCCTCGCGCGCCGCGAGGTCCACGGCCGGCGCCGCGGGGGTGAACTCCAGCCCCGCCACGCGCCCGGCCACCACGTTGTCCGGCGTGGTGGGCAGGGCAATGCCGATCACCCCCACGCGCACGCCGCCCCGCTCCACCATCACCCAGGGCCGCGCCCACGCCGGGTGCCGCCCGGTGCCCGCGACGAACAGGTTGGCCGCCAGCCAGGGAAAGCGGCTCTCCGCCACGCGCGCGGCCAGCGTGTCCACGCCCCAGTCGAACTCGTGGTTGCCCAGCGCCGCCGCGTCGTAGCCGGCGGCGTTGTGCGCGTGGATGGTGGCGCGGCCCCAGCTCAGGTTGGAGAGCGGCGTGCCCTGCAGGTCGTCGCCGCCGGAAAGGAGCAGCGTGGGGCCGCCGAAGCGCGCGGCGGCGCTGTCGTAGTGCGCCGCCAGCACGGCCGCGCCGCCCACCGCGCGCCCGCCCGCCCACGCCGGCCGCTCCGGCAGCAGCCGCCCGTGCACGTCGGCGGTGTGGACGATGCGGACGCGCACCGCGGGCTCCGGCGCGGCTGGCGGCGGGGGCGCGCACGCGGCCAGCGCCAGCAGCCCGGCCAGGGTGGGGCAGGAGTGGACGAAGTGGGACATGCGTGCCCCTGCGTGCCACGGCGCGGGGGACTTCATCCGTGTCCACATTGGCCGTAAAACCGAGCAACGGCGCCGAAAATCGTCAACATGCTTGCCTTTCGCGCGGCGCCGGGACATTGATTCGCTGCCACGGTTTACCCCGTTCGCACCTTCAATTCGGAGGCACTTTCATGACTGACGGAAATCTTGTCCCACCCCTCCTGGGCGACCCCTCGCCCTCGCAGGAATGCCGCGACGACGGCACGTACCGCGCCTGCTTCTACCCCGGCTTCGTGCGCCGCCTGGCCGTGCGCCGCGGGGACGCGGAGACGGTGCTGTACGAGCAGGAGAAGCCCTTCCGCCTGCCCGCCGGGGCCACAAAGCCGTTCCCCGCCAGCGTGGTGGAGTTCGACGCGGCCGACGGTCGCCGCTTCACGCTCCAGATCTACGACCCCAACCAGGGCATCGACCGCATCATGGTGCGCCTGAAGCCCCCCGCCGGGAAGGAAGGCGCGTCGGGCGAGGCGGAGGAGGTGGAGATCGTGGACACCCCCATCCTCTGCCCGCCGTTCTGCGAGGAGCTCTGAGCCCGTCGTGGGTGTCGTGCTCCTCCTCGTCCTGCAGGTGGCCTCCGCGCTGCTGACGCTGGCGTTCGGCGCCATGGCCGTGCGCGTGATGCGCCTGGCCGGCCGCAACCGCGACCGCGCCCTGGCGGCCTGGGAGCCCACCGCGTTCGCGTTCCTGCTGGCGGGCACGCTCCTGCTGGCGCAGGCGCTGTGGGCGGCGGCGGCCATCCGCGCGGGCGCCGGGAGCGGCACCCTGGACACGTACCTGGCGTGGGCGCAGCCCCTGAACGTGGGCCGCGGCGCGCTGACGGTGGCCTACGCGGCGGTGCTGGCGGCGCTGGTCGTGGGCGGACGCCGCTGGGCCCTGCGCCTGTCCGCCCGCTCGCTGCCGGTGTTCGGTACGGCGGCCACGGTGGGGACGCTGGCGGGCCGCCTGCTGGACGACCGCACCCCGAACGGGCAGATGGCGCAGCTCGGCGTGCTCGGCGCGGTCACGGTGCTGGTGCTGCTCGGCGTCCTGCTGGCCGCCGTGACCAACGACGGGCTGGACCAGCTCCTCTGGTTCGCGCTGGCCGCCTACACGCTCAAGGAGACCATGCAGGTCAGCCTGTTCGCCCTGATCGCGTGGTGGACGCCGGGCTCCAGCCGGGCGGTGACGTACGGGTTCTACGCGCTGGCCCTGCTGGTCCTGGTGATCATGGCCGTCCTGGGGGCGCGGCGCGTCCGGATGGCGGCCGCGCGGCAGCACGTGCCGGCGCTGTTCGAGCACATCCACGCCCGCCGCTCGCCGGCCACCTGATACGGGCGGGGGAAACAGATGCCCCTTGCCGCCCCCCTGCCCCCCGTGCACTTTTAGCGGCCCGCAGGGCCTACACTCCCACCTTTCTGTTTCACCCGGAGGAACCCATGGACGAGAACATCGAGCGCGGCGACGACCGCTACGACATCAGCTTCCACCCGGCCTTTGCCAGCTCGTGCGTGGTCAAGCGCAAGGACGGCACGGTCCACCAGCTCTACCGGCAGCCCCCCGGCCACGCGCACGACTGCCGGTCCAACGGGCACCCCAAGAAGCACGTGATCCGGCTCAAGGGCAAGGGAGGCATCTCGCGCGACGTCACCATCACCATCGACGACCCGAATCACAGCGTGCACAGCCTGTCGTTCGAGCTGTACGAGGAGGGCCGCAACCCGGCCAACGCCGACTCCACCACGGCGACGGACGAGACGGTGACGATCATGAACAGCGCCAACACCTGTCCGCCGTTCTGCACCACCTGAGCGCGGCGGTGGCCCCCGCACCCGCCTGAGGTCCCATGGCCTGGCTCACGATGGGTCTGCAGATCGCCGTCAGCGCCGCGTTCTTCGGCTTCGCGCTCTGCGCCCTGGGCGTGTTCCGGCGCACGGAAGGCGGCGTGCCGGCCCACCGGGCGGCATGGGGCCTCATGGCGGGGGCGTTCCTGGTGCACGCGTCGGACAAGCTGGCCATGGAGTCGTTCGGCACCCTGGCCATGGCGCGCGGCAACGACTCCGCCGTGATGGAAGCGTACGTGCTGTGGTACCCGCTGTTCAACCACAGCCGCACCTTCATGCTGCTGGCGGTGTGGGGCCTGCTGCTGTTCATCGCCCTGCGCCCCGGGACGCGCTTCGACGCGGCGTTCTACCGCCGCGCGGGGGTGCTCCTGGGCGCGGGCCTGCTGGTGGGCGTGCTGGCGGGGCTGGGAGAGAACGGCGCCATTGCCCGGGAGCACTTCTCCAAGGTGGCGCAGTGGGACGTGGTGGAGCTGCTGCTGCTGCTCTCCGCGCTGTTCGCGGCGCTGCTGACCAGCGCGGTGGACCGCATGCTGTGGTTCTGCCTGGCGGTCTACGCGTTCAGCCTGTCGCTCAACACGCTGTGGTTCGCCGCCTTCGCCGCGCTGCGGGACCTGCCGGACACCTGGTCGCCCAAGCCGTGGGTGGTGCAGGGCTACCGGCTGGCGCTGACGGTGGTCATGGCGTGGTTCGCCTGGCAGCGCCTGCGCCAGGCCCGCCGCGGCGCGCGGGTGCCGGCGCTGCTGGAGGGGCCGCAGCCGCGGCCCAGCATGGTGGGCTGAGCGGCGGCTACGGCCAGTCGCTCAGCTCCAGCAGCAGCGCCGCCACCACCAGCCAGAACACCCCGTACCCCGCCGCGAAGGCGCTGGCCCCCCACGCCACCTCGCCGCGCAGCAGCCCGTCGTACACGTCGCTCAGCGCCAGCTGCGGCGGCAGGAGCAGCGAGACGGCGTCGTTGAGCGGCCCGCTGAACGGCTGCCAGCCGCCGCTGCGCGCCTGCAGCCAGAAGTAGTTGAAGATGAACAGCACCAGCGCCACCCACGCGTCGCCCCGCGCCAGGACGACGGAGAGGAAGGCCACCAGACCGCCGTACGCCACGGCCGCCAGCAGCGCCAGCCACAGCCCCCGCCATCCCCCCTCGAAGCGCCCCCACGCGGCCAGCTGCCCCAGCACCAGGAGCAGGGCCGCCGCCAGCATGGCCAGCCCCAGCGCCATCCCCCACCGCAGCGCGTAGAACGCCACCGGCCGCGTGGGGTGCGAGAAGAACATCCGGTAGTAGCCCTGCCGCCGGTCGCTGGCGATGAACCCGCCCAGCAGCACCAGCATGGCCAGCCCGGCGTAGTTGGCCAGCGAGGCGCTGAGCCCGTACGCGCCCAGGTCCAGCGCGAACTGCTCCGGCACCGGCCCCTCGTGCGCGTGGAAGGCCGGCTCCAGCAGCCAGAACATCCATCCCGCCAGCGCCACCAGCAGCAGGCGCGGGACGAAGCCGCGCAGCAGCAGCGGGATCATCGCCCGCCCTCCAGCGCGGCGCCCTGGCGCACGCGGCGGTACTGCTCGCGCAGCGAGGGCGCCCGGCCGCGGTTGGCGCGCAGGTCGATCTCCTGCCGCACGCGGCCGTCCTGCAGCACCACCACCCGGTCCGCCACCTGCTCCACCTCTTCCAGGTCGTGCGAGGCGAACACCAGCACGCGCTCGGGGTCCTGGCGCCGCCACTCCCGCACCAGCTCCAGCACGCGCGCGGCCCACTCCACGTCCAGCCCGTCCGTGGCCTCGTCCAGCACCATCACCCGCCGCGGCCCCAGCAGCGCCTGCGCCAGCGCCAGCCGCTGCAGGTTGCCCTTGGAGAGCGCCGCCACCCGCCGGTGCGCCACCGGCTCCAGCCCCAGGCGCGCGACCATCTCGCCGACGCGCGCGTCCGCGTGGTCCACCTCGCCCAGCGCGGCAAACACCGCCAGCGCGCGGCGCACGGTCCAGTAGCCGGGCAGCGCCGGGCGGTCCGGCACGTAGCCAATGCCGTGGCGCTCCGCGTACCGCCGCGGCTCCATCCCGGCGATGGCCACGCCGCCCCCCGTGGGGTTCAGGTAGCCCAGCAGCAGGCGGATGAGCGTGCTCTTGCCGGCGCCGTTGGGGCCGATGAGGCCCAGCGCGGTGCCGGGCTCCACGCGCAGCGACACGCCGTCCAGCGCCCGCACGCGGTCGCCGCGCAGGCGGGCCAGGGGGCCGCCGAACTCCTTGACCACACCGTCGAGACGGATCATGGGGCGGGAGCGTACGCGGGGCCGTGCGCGCCCGCAACCCCGCGCGGGTACACTTTCTGCCGCGCCGGCGGCGCCATGAGCACCACTGCACCCCCTACGCCCGCGGAACGGCGCGGGCCCGCGCGCCGCGGCGGCGCGCCGATGGACTGGTTCTTTGGCCTGCTGCGGTGGATCGGCAGCCACGTGCGCGGCTTCCACGCGGCCATCGGCGTGTTCCTGGTGGCCGGCCTGGCCGTGGTGCTGGGCGCGGCCCTGCTGTTCGGCGCCATCGCCAGCCAGGTGTCGAGCGGACGCACGCAGGCCATCGACGAGGGCATCCTGCGCTGGATCAACAGCCACGCGTCGCCGGCGCTGGACGTGGCGGCGCTGGAGGTGACGGCGCTGGGCGGCGGGCTGGTGGTGTGGGTGCTGGCGATGGTGACGGGCGTCTTCCTCTGGCAGACCAAACACCGCTACTCCGCGGCCCTGATCGTCATTGCCCTGCTGGGGTCCGGGCTCATCAACGCCAGCCTGAAGATGGCGTTCGACCGGCCGCGCCCGTCGGTGTTCGAGTGGCGCACGCCGCACGTGGGGCTGCAGTCCTTTCCCAGCGGCCACTCCATGACGGCGATGGTGGTCTACGCCACGCTGGCCTACCTGGTGGCGCGGCTGGAGCCCACCCGGCTGATGCGCCGGCTCACCTTCCTGCTGGCGGGGACCATCATCCTGGGCATCGGCCTGTCGCGCCTGTACCTGGGCGTGCACTACCCGTCGGACGTGCTGGCCGGGTTCATCACCGGCCTGGCGTGGGCGGCCACCTGCGCGCTGGGCATCGAGGCGGTGCGCTACTTCCGCCACCGCAAGCCGGAGGTGGCGGTGGTGGAGCAGGACCTGAGCGCCGAGGAAGAGCGCGCCGTCGGGGTGCGCGAGTAGGCCCGGCCCGTGTCCCGGGGACGGGGAAGGCGCTCCGCGCGGGACCGCGCGGAGCGCCTTGCCGATGGAGGGCCGGTCAGCCCTCGCTGATGGTGAAGAGCACCGACGCGTTCCCGCCGCCCTCGTCGTTGATGGCCGCGTCCGTGGTCAGGCCGTCCGGGTCCGTGCTCCCTGCGAAGGGGCTGGCGGTGCCCTCCAGGTCCGCGATCCCCAGCCGCAGGGAGACGTCGCCCTGGCCGCCGTGGCCGATGATGTAGTAGTGCACGTCCATGGTCACCTCGTACTCCGCGTTCTCGCCCGCGGGCTCCACGGCGCCGCCGACCGTGCCGCCGCCGCGGATGGGCGTGTCGTTCTCCAGCTCCTGGGCATGGACCCACTGGCACCCGGTCAGTACGATGTTCCGCACCACCGGCGTGGCGATGGTGTCGTTCCTGATGGCGAAGGCGTACATGGATCCCGTCCCGGCTGAGAGGATCCGCCGCGGGCGCGGCGGAGTGAGGAAGGAAGTGGACGCAGAGGCGGGAAGTTGACGCTGCAACCGCGGACACATCAAAGATTTGCGTGGTTTCCGGCCTCGCCCGCAGGTTAGGCGGCGGGGTACGGAGCGGCAATCGACCACAGGGTTCACCCGGGGTGGACCGGAAGGGAGACGGACGTGGCGGAGACGGAGCAGGGGATCCTGGCGCACACGCGCGTGATCGCCAAGGACCGCACGCCGGAGCGGTGGCTGCTGGTGCTGCACGGCATCTACGGCAGCGGGCGCAACTGGGGCACCATCGCGCGGCGGCTGGTGGAGGCGCGGCCGGAGTGGGGCGTGCTGCTGGTGGACCTGCGCAACCACGGCGCCTCGCGCGGCTTTCCCGGGCCGCACACGCTGGCGGCCGCGGCGGCGGACGTGGACCGGCTGGTGGAGCACCTGGACTTCCACGCCGCGGCGGTGATGGGGCACTCGTTCGGGGGCAAGGTGGCGCTGCTGTACGCGGACCACCACGGCCAGGACCTGCGGCAGGCGTGGGTGGTGGATTCCACGCTCTCCGTGCGCGAGCCGGAGGGCACCGCGTGGGCCATGATCGACGTCGTCCGCGGGCTGCCGGACACGTTCGCGTCGCGGGCGGAGGCGGTGGAGGGGCTGGTGCGGGCGGGGTACGAGGAGCCGGTGGCGCAGTGGATGGCCATCAACCTGGAGCCGGCGGACGGCCGCTACCGCTGGCGGCTGGACTTCGCGGCGCTGGAGGAGATGCTGCGCGACTTCTTCCGCACGGACCTGTGGCGGGTGGTGGAGCAGCCGCCGGCGGGCGTGGAGGTGCACGTGGTCAAGGCCACGCGCAGCAGCTCGATCGATGAAGAAGCCGCCGCGCGGGTGGAGCGCGCGGCGGCGGGCGGGCGGGTGTTCCTGCACCGGCTGGAGGGCGGGCACTGGATCAACACCGACAACCCCGAGGGGGTGCTGGCGCTGCTGCGGGACCACCTGCCGTAGCCCTCACCCTGCGCGGCACCGAGGCGCGCGACTGTCGTCGCGTCCTCGGTGCCGCGCTGTCCCTCTCCCACAAACTGCGTGGGAGAGGGCGAAGGCTGGTGCTCGCGGCAACCTGCCGTGGCACGGCCGCCCCCGTAGAGACGCCCCGGCGGGGCGTCTCTACCATTTCGAATGCGCTGCTGCATGGCGCGACGATCTACCCCGTTCAGTCCGCGCAGGCGGACTTCGTGCTTTTGGAGGCGCGGTTTCAACCGCCGGCCGGATGTCCGCCGCCGGTCGAGATGCGTCTTCGGCGTAGGGCTGGCCGCGCCGGAGCTAGGTGCCCGGCACTTGCTCCACCAGCACCACGATCACGTCGTTGACGTTGGTGCCGGTGGGGCCGGTGACGATCAGGTCGCCGGTGGCGCGGTGGTACGGATGGCTGTCGTTGCGGCGCAGGGAATCCGCCGCATCCAAGCCGCGCTCCCGTCCGCGCGCCACCGTGCCGCCGTCCGCGAAGGCGCCGGCCGCGGCCGTGGCGCCGTCGCGGCCGTCGGTGCCCATCGCCGCCACCAGCACGCCCTCCGCGCCCTCCAGCTCGATCCCCGCAGCCAGCGCCAGCTCCTGGCAGCGTCCCCCGCGCCCGCCGCCGCGCACCGTCACCGTCGGCTCGCCGCCCAGCACCAGCGCCACGGGGCGGTCCGGCCGCTGCGCCGCGGCGTTCCGCGCCAGCGCGGCCACCTGCTCGCCCACCACGCGCGCCTCGCCCTCCACGTCGTCCGCGTAGACCCGCGCAGCGTAGGCCAGCCGCTCCGCCTCCGCCACGGCGCCCTCCAGCGCGTCGCGGTTGCGCGCAATGACGTGCAGGCTCGCGTTCGCGAAAGCGGGATCGCCGGGCTTGGGCGTCTCGGGAAGGTCGCCCGCGGCGCCGGCGGACAGGTGGGCGCGCACGGTGGGCGGCACGCGGGCGTCGCGGCGCTGCAGCACGTCCAGCGCTTCCGCGAAGGTAGTGGGATCGGGAAGGGTGGGGCCGGAGCCGATCACGTGCGGCCCGTCGCCCATCACGTCGCTGACGGCGAGGGTCACGACGCGCGCCGGGGCCGCCGCCCGCGCCAGCCATCCCCCCGCGATGCGCGACAGGTGCCGGCGCACGGTGTTCACCTCGCCGATGTCGGCGCCGGAGCGGAGCAGGGCATCGGTCGCGGCGCGCAGGTCCGTGAGCGACACGCCCGCGGGCGGCGCCGGCCAGAGCGCCGACGCGCCGCCCGAGAGCAGGCAGAGCACCAGGTCGCCGTCCCCCGCCCCGCGCGCCAGTTCCAGCGCGGCGACGGCGCCCGCCATCCCCCGCGTGTCCGGCACCGGGTGCGCCGCCTCCCACACCTCGATGCGCGGCAGTGCGGCGCCGCAGCCGTCCGGCACCGTCACCGTCCCCGCGGCGACGCGATCACCCAGCACCTCCCGCGCGGCATCCGCCATCCGCGCCGCCGCCTTGCCCGCGCCGACCACCAGCACGCGCCGGATCCCGCGCAGGTCGATCTCCTCCCCGCCGACACGGAGGGAGTCGACGTCGAGCGTGAGGGCGCGGAGCACGGCGGCGCGCGCGTCCGCCGCGGCGACGGCGGCGTCCAGGATGCGCCGCGCGTGCTCGCGGAGCGGCATGGTCAGGGAACCGGCGTCAGGGGAGGATGGCCGGTGAGGACGGCGTGCGCGTTGCGCGCGGCCAGCATCGCCATGCGCGCGCGGGTCTCGCGCGTGGCGGAGCCGATGTGCGGCAGCAGCACCACGTTCGGCAGGTCCAGCAGCGCGGGGGTGATGGCCGGCTCGCGCTCGTACACGTCGAGCCCGGCGCCGGCCACCGGCCCGTCCCGCAGCGCCTCCGCCAGCGCCGCCTCGTCCACCAGCGCGCCGCGCGCCGTGTTGACCAGGAAGCTGCCCGGCCGCATCCGCCGCAGCACGTCGGCGCTGATGGCGTGCCGCGTGTCGGGCGTGAGCGGCGCGTGCAGGCTCAGCACGTCGCTACGGGCGATGAGATCGTCGAAGTCCACCCACTCCGCGCCCAGCGCCGCCTCGTCCGCGGGCGGCAGGCGCGTACGGCTGTGGTAGACCACGCGCATGCCGAACGGGGCCGCCCGCCGCGCCACCGCGCGCCCGATGCGGCCCATGCCGTAGATGCCGAGCGTGCGCCCGGCCAGGTCGCCGCCCAGGTAGTCGTGGAAGCCCCAGCCGTGGAAGTGCCCCGCGCGCAGGCTGCGCTCCGCCCGCGGCAGGCCGCGGACGACGGACAGGATCAGCGCCCACGCCAGGTCTGCCGTGGCGTCCGTCAGCACGTCCGGCGTGTTGGTGACCACGATGCCGCGCGCCCGGCACGCCGCCAGGTCCACGTGCTCGTGTCCCACCACCGCGTTGGCCACCACCCGCAGCCGCGGCGCCCGCTCCAGCAGCGCCGCGTCCACGCGGTCGGTCAGCAGGCAGAGCAGCGCCTCCGCCTCCGCCAGGTGCGCCCGCCACTCCTCCGGCCCCGCCAGCCCGAGCGGCGCCAGCAGCTCGCGCGCGGGCTCCGGCAGGACGAAGGTGGTGACGGCGCGCGCCATCTACTCCTGGGCGGCGGCGGGCTGCTCCTGCGGCGCGTCGGCCGGCGCCTCCGCCTGGCCCTCCGCCGCGGGGGGCGCCTGCTCCTTGCCGAACTTCTTTTCCCACAGGGAGATGCCGGCCCCGGCCGCGCCCAGCTCCGTGTGCTCGCGGACGGACATCTCGCGGAAGCCGAGCGCGCGGACCATGGGCACCACCATGGTGCGGCTGCGCTGGAAGGCGGTGCGGATGGCGATGATGCCCTCCGGCGCCAGGTACTTCTCCAGCGCGGCGATGGCCTCGCGGCCGTACCCCTGCTTGCGGTAGCGCGGCGCGATCATCAGCATACCCATCAGCGCGCGGTCCGGCTTGGGGTTGCCGGCCCACCACCCCGCCGCGCCGATGGGCTGCCCGCCCTCGCGCAGGGTGATGAGCGCCACCTTGCGCCCCTTGAGCTCGCCGGCCGCGTGGATCTCGCGCGCGCCGGCCTGCGCGTCGGGGCCGCCGCTGCCGGCCACGTTCTGGAAGTAGTCGGCGCAGGTCTGGAACATCCGCTGCAGCCGGTCCTCGTCTCCGGGCTTCATGAAGCGGAACACCAGCCGCTCGGACCCGGGGGCGGCTTCCGGTTTTTCGCTGGCCACGTCTCCTCCTGGGGTGGGGGTGTGCTCTTTCTGGCCGGAGAAGTTGGGCCTGAACGGGCGGGGCCGTCAAGTTGGAACGGGCGCGGGGGCCGCGCCCGGCGTGCACTTCTCGACGACGGACGGGGTCCGGCGCAGCCATGCAACTGGAGTCAGCCCACTACATGCGCGACGGAGACGTCGTGCGCCACGACGCGGGCCGCAGCGGCAGCGTGGTGGAGGCGCGCGCCCTCTACGCCGTCGTGCGCTGGGACGACGGGACGGAAGAGGAGGTAGACCAGCTCGACCCCGCCGTGGTCGTGGTGGAGCGCGCCGCGCGGGAGTAGCTGACGGCAGGGACAGGTTACAGGGGACAGGGGACAGGGGACAGGGGACAGCCTGCAACGGCGGCATTTCGTGCCCTGGTGAGGGTTCCCGGTTCCGCACGGCAGGTGGAGCGGCGGTGGCGGGATGGGCGCGCCGTCGCAGTTGGGGTGATTCGGACGCATCTGCCACCGGGCCCGTAGCGCCATGCGTGGGATGCGGTTACGTTAGGGGTCCGGATCGTAATCCCCCCCGACAGATTGCAGTGCCATGCCGTCCAAGCCCCGCCCCCGGGCCGGCCGCCGCGCCCGCACGGTCCTCATCGTGGAGGACCAGATCGAGATGCGCGCCATCTGCAGCGCCTACCTCCAGCACCACGGCTACCGCGTGCTCGCGGCGGACAACGGCGCGGAGGGGCTGCGCGCCGCGCGCGAGGAGCACCCGGACCTGATCTTCATGGACATCTCGGTGCCGGTCATGGACGGGATCACCGCCACCGCGGAGCTCAAGCGCGACCCCGCCACGGCCGGCATCCCCATCGTGATCGTGACCGCGCACCCGTACGGCTCCGCCGGGCGCCGCGCCGTGGACGCCGGGTGCGACGGCTGGCTCAACAAGCCGTGCGACCCGCGCCGCCTGCTGGCGGAGGTGCAGCAGCGCCTGGGCGCCGCCGCGTGACCGCTCCGCTCCCCGCCGCATGAGCCACCCCGACCCGAGCTGGTGCGCCCGCCTGCGCGCCGGCTCCGTCCCCGCGCCCGCGCCGAGCCCGGAGGAGGCGCCGGCGCCCGCCCCCGCGTACGTCCCCCTGCGCCGCCGCGAGATCCCCAGCGTTCACGTGTGCGAGCTGTGCGGCACGGTGATGTACGACCACAACTGCAAGATCGTCTGCCCCAACTGCGGCTACAAGCGCGACTGCAGCGACCCGTAGCCGGGCGCGCCGCGCGTCAAACCGTCCGCCGCAGGCGGTGGATGCGGACGCGGCTGTGGGCGGAGGGGGCGGAGGGCTCGTCGCGCGCGTCCACCTCGGGGACGGTCCAGCCCGCCATCGCCATCTCGTTGAAGAAGCCGCGCGCGTAGATGCGCCCGGGGTCGGCCACCAGGACGGTGCCGCCGGGCGCGGTCACGCGCGGCAGCAGCGCCGCCAGCGCCTCCGCGTTGCGCTGCTCGTACAGCACGTCCGCCGCGATCACCAGCGGGTAGCGCCACCCCCGCGGCGGGTCGCGCCAGTCGAGGAGGGCCGTGCGCAGCGGGCCCAGGCCGTTGCGCGCCGCGTTCACCTCCGCGAAGCGCAGCGCGTCCGCGTACCAGTCCGTCGCCAGCACGTCCACCCCGCGGCTGCGCAGCGCCAGCGACGGCAGCGCCACCCCGCACCCCAGCTCCAGCGCCCCGCCCGCCGCCTCGTACTCCACTTCGCGCAGGTGCCGCGCGAGCGCGCGGGCGCTGGGCCACAGGTCCGCCCAGTACGGCAGCCGCTCGTCGCGGTCGAAGTCGTCCGGGTCGATCAGCTCGTCCGCCGCGCGCGGCAGCACCACGTCCACGCGCCAGCCGCCGTGCGCGAACGTCTCCTCGCGCACGGCGAACCGCGCCCGCAGCTCCGCCTCCCGGTCCGCCGCCATCCGCTCCCTGTGTCGTTCCGACGCAGATTTCGCTTGCCCCGGCGCGGGCGCGCCGTGTAGCTTTCGGCCGGAAAGTCCTCCACGGACCGCCGCCGGTCAACCCCGCTCCCCCTGGATCCGCCGCACCGCATGGCAAGGCGCCGCTCCTTCGAACGCCGGCTCCGGCGCGCGCTGGTGCTCTTTGCCGCGCTGCCCTCGCTCGCGCTGGTGGGGCTGGGCGCGTACGGGCTGTCGCGCACGGCGCGGCTGACGGACGCCGTCGGCGCGTGGGAGCGCGTGGGCGGCACCGGCACCGAGCTGATCCACGCCGCCGAGCGGTCGGGCGATACCGTCCTGGCAGCGGCGGCGGCCCGGCACCGCGCGGAGCTGGAGTCGTCCATCACCAACGCGCGGCGCTGGCGCTACCTGCTGGGCCGCGCCGTGGCGCTGGTCCCGCTGGCGGGGGTGATCCTGGCCGGGATGCTGGCGCTGCTGG
Source organism: Longimicrobium sp. (assembly GCA_035715345.1). Classification (GTDB taxonomy): domain Bacteria; phylum Gemmatimonadota; class Gemmatimonadetes; order Longimicrobiales; family Longimicrobiaceae; genus Longimicrobium. Next base: position 8,950 of record DASTLD010000615.1, on the reverse strand, counting down.
CGGTGCGCGCCTCGCGCAGCATCGGGCGGCGGCTGTCGCGGCCCGTGGACGAGCTGGTGGGCTGGGCCGGCCTCGTCGCCCGGCGCGAGCCGCTGCCGGCGCCCGCCGCGCGCCCGGTCAGCGACGAGTTCGCCGTGCTGCGCGACGCCTTCCGCGACATGGCCGCAGAGCTGGAGGCGGGCCGCGCGCGCGAGCTGGAGGCGGAGCGCGCGCGCACCTGGGTGGACGTGGCGCGGCGGGTGGCGCACGAGCTCAAGAACCCGCTCACGCCCATGCGCTTTGCCCTGCGCACGCTGGAGCGCGCCGCGCCGGAGCAGCCCGCCGCCCGCGAGGCGCTGGAGGTGATGCAGACGGAGTCCGCGCGGCTGGAGGAGCTGGCGCGCACCTTCGCGCAGCTCGGGCGCCTGCCGGAGGGGCCCGCCAGCGAGATCGACCTGCGCGAGATGCTGGCGTACCTGCTGCGCACCCACCTGCCGCCGGAGGCGGAGGCGCGGCTGGACGCGCCGGACGGGCTGCCCGTGGTGATGGGCCACCACGACGCGCTCTCCCGCGCCTTCGCCAACCTGCTGCTGAACGCGGCGGAGGCGGCGGGCGGCGCGGGCGTGGAGGTGCACGCCCGCGCGGGTGACGCGGAGGTGGAGGTGCGGGTGATGGACCGGGGCCCCGGCCTGCCGCCGGAGATCGTGGAGCGCGTATGGGAGCCGGACTTCACCACCAAGTCGCGCGGCACGGGGCTGGGCCTCGCGCTTGTCCGCCAAACGGTGCACGCGCACGGCGGCCGCGTCTGGGCGCGCAACCGGCCGGACGGCGGCGCGGAGTTCGGCATCGCGCTCCCCGCCGCCGCGGAACCCGCGCCCGCCCTCCGGGTGTAGCCGCGCCACGTGCAGCAGGGCCAGGCACCAGGCAACTAGGCACTAGGCACTAGGCACTAGGCACTTCATCGCCCTCGCCCCGATTCCCATCCTCCTCCCCCCCGCATGTCATCCGTCCTGATCGTAGACGACGAGCCGAACATCCGCCGCATGCTGGGCAGCCTGCTGCGCGCGGAGGGCTACCGCGTGCGCGAGGCGGGCAGCACCCGCGGCGCGCTGGCGGAGCTGCAGGCGGAGGAGCCGGACGCCGTCATGCTCGACCTGTACCTGGACGGCGAGACGGGGCTGGACGCGCTCCCGAAGCTGCGCGACGCCGCGCCGGACCTGCCCGTCATCATGATGAGCGGCCGCGCCTCGCTGTCGGACGCGGTCAAGGCCACGCGGCTGGGCGCCTTCCACTTCATCGAGAAGCCGCTGGCCCCGGAGGCGGTGCTGCTGGCGCTGGCCAGCGCGCTGGAGCTGCGCAAGACCCGCGACCTGAACCGCGCGCTGCTGCAGGAGCTGGGCGACGGCGAGGACCTGGTCGGCCGCAGCCCGCAGCTGGAGCAGGTGCGGGCGCTGGTGGGCCGCGTGGCGCCCACGGACGCGCGCGTGCTCATCACCGGCGACTCCGGCACGGGCAAGGAGGTGGCCGCCTCGCTCGTGCACCGCATGTCCGCGCGCGCGGCGGGGCCGTTCGTCAAGCTGAACTGCGCCGCCATCCCCCGCGACCTGGTGGAGAGCGAGCTGTTCGGCCACGAGCGCGGCGCCTTCACCGGCGCCACGGAGCGGCGGCGCGGGCGCTTCGAGCTGGCCAGCGGCGGCACGCTGTTCCTGGACGAGATCGGCGACCTGAGCCCGGAGGCGCAGGCCAAGCTGCTGCGCGCCCTGGAGGCGGGGGAGATCGAGCGCGTCGGCGGGTCGGAGCCCATCCGGGTGGACGTGCGCATCGTGGCCGCCACCAACAAGGACCTGCGCGCGGAGGTGGGGGCCGGCCGCTTTCGCGAGGACCTGTTCTTTCGCCTGCACGTCATCCCCCTGCACCTGCCCCCCCTGCGCGAGCGCCCGGGCGACGTGCCGCTGCTGGTGGACCACTTCCTGGCCCGCAACCGCCGCCGCCACGGGCTCACGCCGCCGCGCCTCTCGCCCGGCGCGCTGGAGGCGCTGGTGCGGCACCCCTGGCCGGGCAACGTGCGCGAGCTGGCCAACATCCTGGAGCGCATCTCCATCCTCTACGCCGGTGCCGAGGTGGGCGCGGCGGAGATCCGCTCCGTGCTGGCCGGGGCCGGCCCCGCGCCCGCGGAGGCCCCCGCCTTCCGCGAGGACGACGCGCGGAGCCTGGCGGAGCGGCTGGACGACTACGAGCGCGAGCTGCTGGAGGGTGCGCTGGACGCGGCCGGCGGCAGCATGGCGGAGGCCGCGCGCAAGCTGCGGACGGACCGCGCCAACCTGTACCGGCGGATGAAGCGCCTCGCACTCGCCAGGTGACACCCCGTGCGTGATCCGCGCGTCATTTCGACACGCTTCCGCGGGGCCCGATCCGGGTGATGGATTCGCAAGTGGTTGCTGGAGAAACGGATAGCGATTCGGCGGCGGCGGGCATGGCGCGTGCCCCGGCCGGCGGCGTCGGATGGTTGGACGCAATCCCACCTTTGGAGGCAACATGCGCAAGTATGCGTGGACCGCCCTGGCCGCGCTCTTCCTCGCGGCACCCCCGCCCGCCGCGGGCCAGGACGGCATCCCCCGCGACCTGGCCCGGCGGCTGGAGCGGCTGCTGGCGGACGACGACACGGAGCGGCACGAGGGCGACACCCGCATCCGCCGCGGCCGCAGCGTGGACGGCAACGTCGCGGTCACGGACGGCGACCTGGAGCTGGACGGCCGCGTGGACGGCGACGTCGTCGTCATCAACGGCGACCTGGAGCTGGGCGAGGACGCCGAGATCACGGGCGACGTGACCGTGATCGGCGGCGGCATCACGGGCGAGGACGAGGCACGCCTGGGCGGCGACGTGCTGGTCTACTCCGAGTCCGTCGCCCTGTGCGAGGTCGGCGGCCGCGTGCGTCTGGGCGATGCCTGCGGCGATGCGGCGGACGACGACGAGGACGTGGACGACGGGGACGAGGACGACGTGGATGTGAACATCGACGTCGAGGCCGGCGATGATGACGACGACGATCGCGACCGCGACCGGGACCGCTGGGAGAATCGCCGCCGCTACGGGCACGCCTCGTTCGACGTCTCCGCCGGGCGCAGCTACAACCGCGTGGAGGGGCTGCCCATCCGCCTGGGGCCCAGCATCGAGACGGCGGGCGACAACCCGTTCCGCATCCGCGCGCACGCCATCTTCCGCACCGAAGAGGGCCACGAGGCGGAGGGCCATGATCGCTGGGGATACGACGCGCGCGCCGAGCAGCTCTTCGGCAACCGCCAGTTCCGCATCGGCGGGCGGCTGTACTCCGTCGTGGATCCCATCGAGGACTGGCACCTGACCGACCTGGAGAACAGCCTTTCCACCTTCTTCCTGCACAACGACTACCGCGACCACTACGAGCGTGAGGGGTGGAGCGTGTACGGCCGCCTGGCCCCGCGCGGCTCCGCGCTGGACGCCACCGTGGAGTACCGCCAGGAGAGCCACCGCAGCCTGGCCACCGGCAGCCCGTGGGCGCTGTTCAACAACGCCGAGGAGTGGCGCCCGCAGCCGCTGATCGGCGAGGGCGACCTGAGCAGCGTGGTGGGCGTGCTGGTGCTGGACAGCCGCAGCAGCCGCCGCGACCCCTCCAGCGGCTGGTACGTGCGCGGGGAGCTGGAGCAGGCGCTGGACGCGGAGCTGACCCGCGCCACGGCCATGCCCTACGACCCGGAGGGGTCCAGCATCCCGGACCCCATCGCCCCGGTGTCGTACGACGACTTCATGCGCGGGCTGATCGACATCCGCCGCTACAACCGGGTCAGCCCTTCGTCGCGGCTCAACTTCCGCCTGTCCGCCGGCGGCGCGCTGACTGGCAACCCCCTGCCCCCGCAGCGGCAGTTCGCGCTGGGCGGCGAGGGCACGCTGCCCGGCTACAGCCTGTTCACCTTCGACTGCGGCGCCCGCGACCTGGCCTACACCCGCGGCACCGCCTTCCCGCAGAGCGGCCGGCCCACCTACTTCCCGGCGTACGGCTGCGACCGCTTCGGGCTGTTCCAGGCCGAGTACCGCGGCGAGATCAACTTCCACTTCTACGTCAACCGCTGGGACGACGACGAGGAAGACGAGGACGAGGACTGGTCCGACGCCTGGAGCGGCGTGGACACGGACATCGGCTGGGTCTTCTTCGTGGACGCGGGCCGCGCCTGGAACGTCGGCGAAGCCGCGGACGGCGCCACCGCGGTGGACGTGGGCGCCGGCATCCTGCTGGGCGAGCTGGGGCTGTACCTGGCCGTGCCGGTGGGCGCGCACGAGCACCGCGGCGGCGTGAACTTCTTCATCCGCCTGGCTCCGCGCTTTTGATTCTCCGCGCCGCCTTCCTGCTCGCGGCGGCGCTGCTGCTGGCGCCGCCCGCCGCCGCCCAGAGCCGCCGCCCGCTGGCGGTGGCCCCGGGCGGGCCGGCCGCGCAGCACCGCCCCGTCATCAGCACGGAGGGGCTGCTGCGCGACCGGTCGCTGCTGCACGCGCTGGAGAGCGGGCTACCCCTGCGCTTCCACTTCCGCGCGGAGCTGTGGCGCAAGGACGTGCTGGACCGGCTGGCGGGCGTGCAGGAGATCAGCCGCGCGGTGCTGCGCGCGGGGCTCGACGAGGGGTACACGCTGGAGGACGGGCAGACGCAGCGGCGCTACCCCACGCTGGCCGCCATCGAGTCGGCGCTGCAGGCGGCGTTCGCGCCCACGCTGCGGCCGGTGGCAGTGGGCCGGTACTACTGGATCGTGACGCTGGAGGTGAGCACGCTCTCGCTCTCGGACCTGGACGAGCTGCGCCGCTGGCTGCGGGGCCAGGCGCGTCCGGCGGTGGCGGGGCAAAAGCCCGTCGGGCGGGCGGTGGAAAGCGGTCTGCGGCGCTTCTTCGTGCGGCTGCTGGGCCTGCCCACGCGGCGCTACGAGGTGCGCAGCGCCGCGTTCACCGTCCCCTGACGGCGGAAGGCACGGAGACGCGGAGGACGCGGAGCTCGTCGCGCGCCCTCCGCGTCGTTCGCTTCCGTCAGCGCCAGCGGTACATGCGGGGCTCGTCGCGGGCGGCGTTGGCAATGCACAGGGCGTGCAGCACCAGCCCGGGCAGGATGAAGCACACGTACCCGATCGGCACCGCCAGCATCCACGCGAAGCCCTGCCCCACGCGGCCGCGGTAGATCTGCCCGGCGCCGGGCACGAAGAAGCTGAGCACGCCGGCGAGCCCGTTGTCGCGCGGGGCGGTGTACGGCACGGCCCACGCAGCCGCCGCGGCGGCCGGGGTGCCGTCGGGCAGCAGGACCGGGTGGGGCACGCCGCACCTGGGGCAGGTGGGCGCCTCGCTGCTGATCTTCTGGCCGCACTCGCGGCAGTACATCAAGGCCATCGTTCCGTTCAGGGCTCGCTGTAGGATCCGGGTTCACCGCCGACGGTCCCGCCGTACGGTACATTCGTCCCGCGGGATTCGCGGGGGGATTGTCGGGCGCGGTCCGGTGGGAGTAGCCTTGGTGCCACGGCGGAGGCCACGCCTGCCGCCCATCCCCTTATCCGTGAGTTTGTGCGATGAACATGCATGCGAGATGGACGTTCCCGGCGCTGCTGGCGGTGCTGCTCGCGCCGTGCGCCGGGGCCCAGGAGCCGCAGGCCGCCCCCGCGCCCGCGCTGGAGATGCGCCCCTGCCGCGTGGAGGACGTGGAGCGCGAGGTCCGCTGCGGCACCTTCACCACCTGGGAGAACCGCGAGACCCGCACCGGCCGCCGCATCGGCCTGAACGTGGTCGTGGTGCCCGCGCGCGCCGCCCGGCCGGAGCCCGACCCCGTCTTCTTCATCCTGGGCGGGCCGGGTCAGACCGCCACCGAGGTCCCGCACTGGTTCGCGGAGTCGTGGATCACCGAGACGCGCGACGTGGTGCTGGTGGACCAGCGCGGCACCGGCGGCGACAACCGGCTGGACTGCGCGCTGCCCGGCACCGACGCGGACCCGCAGGGCTACCTGGACGACTGGTTCAGGCCCGACGTGTTCCGCGCCTGCCGCGAGGAGCTGGAGCGCCGCGGCCTGGACCTGACGCAGTACGGCACCGCGTACGCGATGGACGACCTGGACGACGTGCGCCGGGCGCTGGGATACGAGAAGGTCAACCTGGTGGGCGGCTCGTACGGCACGCGCGCCGCGCTGACGTACATGCAGCGCCACCCGGAGAGCGTGCGCACGGCCATCCTCAACAGCGTGGCCCCCGCGCAGATGAAGAACCCGCTCTGGCACGCCCGCACCGCGCAGCAGGCGCTGGACAGCCTGTTCACGGACTGCCGGGCGGACGCGCGCTGCGGCGCCGCGTTCCCCCACCTGCGCCGGGAGTGGGCGGAGGTGCTGGAGCGGCTGGAGCGCGAGCCGGCCCGCGTGCGCGTGGCCCTGCCGTGGACCGCCGGGCCGGTGGAGGTGCGCCTGACCGCCGCCGGCTTCGGCGACGCGGTGCGGGTGATGACGTACTCATGGGACGGCTCGCGCGCGCTGCCCCTGCTGGTGCACCGCGCCCACCAGGGCGACTACGAGCCGTTCGCGCGCACGGCCGTCGCCACCAGCCGCGGCTTTCGCGGCCAGCTCCGCATGGGCATGCTGCTCTCCGTGGTCTGCGGCGAGGACGTGGTGCGCATCACGGAGGAGGAGATCGTGCGCGAGACCGCCGGCACCTACCTGGGAGACCGGCGCGTGCGCAGCCAGGCGGCGGTCTGCCGGGAGTGGCCCCGGGCTCGGGTGCCGGCCAACGACGCGGAGTGGGTCACCGCGGACGTGCCGGTGCTGCTCCTCTCCGGCTCGCACGACCCGGTGACCGGGGCGCCGTGGGCCCGCGAGACCGCGCGGCACCTGCCCAACAGCCTGCACCTGGTGGTGCCCGGCGGCCACACGCCGCAGGACGAGTGCACCGAGTCCATCCAGCGCGCCTTCGTGGACGCGGGCACCCTGCGCGGCCTGGACACCTCGTGCGTGGCCGCCCTGCGCCCCGACCCCTTCCTCCTTCCCGGCGACGCGCTCCCCGGCCCGCAGAGCTGATCCGCACGCGGCGCGTCGTGCGCACGCGTACGGAGCTTTCCTCACGCGTGCCGCGGCCTGCCGTGCGCCTGCCGCCCCCGTAGAGACGCCCCGGCGGGGCGTCTCTACCCTACGGATGAGAAAGGCTCGGCGCTCACGCTTCGTCCGCCCACCCCTCCGGCACGTCCGCCGCCTCATCGACGTCGCGCAGCACCTCGAGCAATGCGGGCTCGATGCCCAGCGCACGGAATCGCTCCAACGTTGTTGCGAGGACCGTGGGCGTGCTCCAGGCGATGCGTTCGAAGACGCCGGGCGCCGGCTCCCGCAGCCCGAGCAGGTAGTATCCCCCGTCCGCGGCCGGCCCCAGGACGGCGCGATGCTCGTCCAGCAGCGAGAACGCGCGCCGGATGAGCTCCGCGTCCAGGTCCGGCAGGTCGGACCCAACGATGACCACGCGCTCGTGTCCGTCTATAAGCGCGGACGCGAAGGCGGCGTGCATCCGCTCTCCCAGGTCGCCTTCCGCCTGCGGGAGATAGACGGGGCCGGGGCCGAGCCAGGCGCGTACCGCATCGCCGGCATCGGCGGGCGCGTGGTGGACGCGCACCTCCACTCCGTCCTCGCGCGCCAGCCGCATCGCCTGCGTCACGGTGTGTGCGCCCAGGCGGCGGTAGATGCGCAGCGCGGCGTCATCGCCCATCTCCCGTGCCAGCCGCGTCTTGACCCGCCCCCGCACCGGCGCGCGCACGAAGACGAGCAGCGCCCGCCGGGGTGGCTTGTTCCGTGCAGGCGCCTGCCCGCCCCCGCCGGTGGGGAAATCCTGCAACGACATGGGAATGCCGAAGGAATCCGAAGGTTCGCGGCCGCGCCTGGGCGCCGCCGCAGCAGTATATGCCCTTGTCGTCTCCGTGGGCTGGCTGCTGGACGCCGGCCGCCGCCGGCGCTCCGAGCGCATGCTGCACCGGCGCACCGTGGAGCTGCTGCTCAACGCGCTGACCGCGGGCGACCCGGTGACCGCGCGCCACAGCCGCCGCGTCGCCGACCTGAGCTACGCCCTGGGCTGCGAGCTGCGCCTGCCCCGCGACGAGCGGCGCACCCTGCGGGTGGCCGCCCTGCTGCACGACATGGGCAAGATCGACGACCGCTTCTACGACATCGTCCACTCGCGCAAGCCGCTGACGGACGAGCAGCGGGCGGAGATCGAGCGTCACCCGCACGAGAGCGCGCACATCCTGGCGCCGCTGGAGCCGGAGCACCCCGGCATCCGCGCCATCGTCTCGTCGCACCACGAGTGCTGGGACGGCAGCGGCTACCCCGCGGGTCTGCGGGGTGAAGAGATCCCCGTCGGCGCGCGTATCATCTCCCTGGCGGACGCCTTCGACGCCATGACCCAGCCGCGCAAGTACCGCGACGCGCTGCCGGTGGAGAAGGCGCTGGCGGAGCTGCGCGGGGGCGCGGGCACGCAGTTCGACCCCGCGCTGGTCAAGCTGGCGGAAAGCGCGCGGGTGCGGAAGGAGTGGGAGGAGATCGCGAAGCGCGACCTGTTCGCCGAACGCTGCGCCCTGGAGGGGGTGACGGGAGAGGGCGGCAAGGCGTCTGAGCGGCGCGGAACCCGGGCGGCGGCGGCCCGGTAACAGGGCGGGCGTGCAAGGGCGGATGCCTGCAACGTTCTCATTGACGCGGGCCGGGGAAGGATGTACATTGTGCGCCCACTCGCGGAAAACGCGAAGATTTCCCGAAAGCACTTTTCACCCGGAAACCGCAGCATGCAGTCCGCCGTTCACCCGTTCGCCAGCGATGCGTGGCCCCGCCCCGGGCGGGTCCGGCTGCGGGCGCGCGCGGCACGGGGCGGCATGGGGGGAGGCACGGGGAGACGAGGCTGATGGCGCGGCGTCCGCGCCCGGTCCGCTCTCCCCGCCCGGCCGCCTCCA
>DASTLD010000614.1:0-8097 GCA_035715345.1 Longimicrobium sp. | reverse complement strand
CGGCCGCGCGGAAGCCCCACCAGCGTCTCCCGCAACGCCGCGATGCGCGCGCGGCGGCCGGCGCGGTCCACCGGCTCGAACTGGCTGGTGTCCACGCCCAGGTGCAGGTCGCGCATCTTCTCGTCCAGCCCGGGAATGCCGCCCAGGATGGAGTGCACGCGCGCGCGGATCTCGCTGCCGATCACGAAGACGCGCCGCGCGGCGGTGAACGCCTCCGTGGCCAGGCGCAGGAAGCGCTCGTCGCGCTTGACCGCGTACTCCAGCGCGCTGCCGTGCGGCATGACCGCGAAGGGGACGCCCGTGGCCGCGCCGACCCGCTGCGCCACCACCGACATCAGCACCGCGTGGTTGGCGTGCATGGCGGTGATTCCGTTCTCGTTCACCACCCGCAGCAGCGCGCGCTCGTTGCGGTCCAGGTAGTCCGCGATCTCGTCGTCGCCCAGGTCCACCATGGGCACCACCCGCGGGAACTCCTCGTACTTGTCCCACACGTACACCGGGAGCGTGTCGCCCAGGTGCGGCTTGTGGAAGATGCAGCACCCGCCGCCCTCCAGGCCCGGCGACGTGTAGAAGGTCTCCACGCGGCCGTCGGGGTGGTAGCGCCGAGCCTCGGTGATGAACGGGTAGCGCTCGGGATGATTCTCCTGCGCCATCAGGTGCACCGTCTGTCCCTGGCGGCACAGCGACTCCACCACCGAGCGCGTCCACAGGTTGCTCCCGGAGCCCTCCAGCAGGTAGCCGTGCAGGATGCAGATCATGGGTCTCGCAAAAGGAGGGGGGATGCGGGGCGGATCGCGGCGCCTGCGCGTGCGCAAGGACGCGGCCACACGCGCCCGGCGCGGCGGGCGATGGAACGTTTGTGCACGGTGCTTGCCTGGGGGCGCGCCACCACCCGACTTGAGGAGAGCACGCATGCAGCGAACTTCCACCGGCCGCACCTTCGCGGTCCTCGGCGCCGCCCTGCTGGCGCTGGCCGGCTGCACCGTCGACGACGACACGGGCGAAGGCAGGGCCGCGGACCCGGCCGCCACGACCGCGCAGCAGCCCGCCGCGCCCGCCCAGCCCGCCCCCACGCCGCCGCCTCCGCCGCCCGACCTGCGGCTGGAGGTGGACGTCGGCGAGCGCGAGCTGCGCGTCTACCGCAACGACCAGCTGGAGGCCACGCACCCGGTGGCGGTGGGAATGCCGGAGTGGCCCACGAAGACCGGCGAGTGGACCATCGGCCAGGTGGTGTTCAACCCGCGCTGGACGCCCCCCGAGGACGAGGAGTGGGCCAAGGACGAGGAGGTCAAGGAGCCCGGCGCGGCGGACAACCCGCTGGGCCGCGCGCAGCTCGTCTACGACGCGCCGCGCTCCATCCACGGCACCAACGAGCCGGAGTCGCTGGGCAAGGCGGAGAGCCATGGCTCCATCCGCGTGGCCAACGACGTGGCGGAGCGGCTGGCGCGCATGGTCATGGAGTCCGGCGGCGCCAGGCGCGACGAGTCCTTCTTCAGCCAGGTGCGCCGGAACCGCCGCGAGCGCGTGGAGGTGGCCATCCCCAACCCGGTCCCCATCCGCGTCGTGAACGGGTCGGGAGATTCCGGCGGTTCCGAGGACGGGGATGAGAGCGGTTCCGGCGAGAAGGAGAAGTCGGGCGAGAAGGGCAAGTCGGGCGGCTCCGGCCGGCGATAGGCCCCGCGCAACGGAGGAACGGCGGGGCGCGGCGGCTGCCGTGCCCCCGCCCCGCTTTCATGGGGCGATGCCGAAATCGCGAACTCTCGTTGACCGGCGGACGGGGGATTTCGTACGTTTTCCGCTCCGGTCCCCTTCGGCACCCTTCCCCCAGGAGCGTGACGCATGACTCGTTGCCTGACCCCGCTGCTGTACCTGGCCCTTGCCGCCGGCGCCGCGGCCTGCGGCGGCGACGACTCCGCCGACGGTGACGCCGCCGCGACGAAGGAGGCCGCGCCGGCCGGCCAGAACGCCCCTGCCGCCACGCCGGCGGCCGCGGGCAAGGTGAACAGCGAGATCGACCTGACGGTGACGGGTGGGCCGCACGCGGGCAACTATCGCGCGGCGGCCACCAGCGGGGGGTGCAGCTACGGCTTCGCGGGCGAGGGCACCTGGGGCAACCAGTACAGCGAGGACACGCAGGACCCCAGGAAGTTCAGCAGCCTGCAGCTCATCGTGCCCGACGCCAAGGGCGCGGCCGGCGGCACCAGCCAGTTCAAGATGACGGTGCAGTTCGGCCAGCTCTTCGGCGGCGACGGCGCCAGCTACGACATCGACACGCGCCCCGACGCCAACACCCCGCAGGGCGAGGGTACGCTGACCGTGGAGGACCGCGGCTCCAGCGGCACCGTACGCTTCGACGGCAAGACCAGGGACGGCGTGGGCCTCAAGGGCACCATCAACTGCCACACCGTCGCCCGCGCGGGCGGCTGATCGCCCGCCACCGCTCTGCAAGCGAAAGGGGCCGGCCACGGCCGCGCCCCTTTCGTCTTTCTCAGGCGGTGTTCAAAACCGCGCCTCTGACACCGCCGGCCGCACCACGCGTGAAAAAGCCCCTCCCCCGAAGTTGGGGGAGGGGTTTGGGGAGGGGGCCTCCGCCCCCGGAAGGCATCCATCTCCGCTCGTGAACAGCCGGCCTGCAAGCCCTTCCACCAGGCCCCCGCCGGCCCGCCGCGCCACCCTTCGCCCTCTCCCACGCAGTTTGTGGGAGAGGGACAGCGTGCCCCGCCGGACGCGACGAAGTCGCGCGCCGGCGGGGCACGCAGGGTGAGGGCCTACGCCGTCTTCCGCTCCTCCGCCTCGCCCTCGCCCACGCTCTCGTCCAGCCCGTCGAGCAGCCGCTCCATCGGATCGTTCTCGGGGTCGTTGGGGTCCAGCGGGTCCGTGGTGACCTGCGCGTGCTCCTCCGCCTGCTTGGGAAAGATCAGCGAGAACACGACGGAGCCGATCAGCACCCCCGCCACCACGCCCAGCGACAGCCCGATGGGCACGTGGAAGTCCGCCGCGGTGGCCAGCATCTTGGCGCCGATGAACACCAGCACGATCGAAAGGCCCAGCTTGAGGTAGTGGAACTTGTCGATGACCCCCGCCAGCACGAAGTACAGCGACCGCAGGCACAGGATGGCGAACACGTTCGACGTGTAGACCAGGAACGGGTCGCGCGTGACCGCGAAGATGGCGGGGATGGAGTCCACCGCGAAGATCAGGTCCGTGGTCTCCACCAGGATCAGCACCACGAACAGCGGCGTGGCCGCGTTGCGCAGCCTGCCGCGGATCTCCTCCTTCACGAAGAAGTGCTGGCCGTGGTACTTGTGCGTGATGGGCATGAAGCGCCGCACCAGCTTGAGCGCCGGGTTGCTCTCCGGCTCCACGTCCAGCTCGTCCTGCGTGGCCATCTTGATCCCGGTGTACACCAGGAACGCGCCGAACACGTAGATGATCCAGTGGAAGCGCGCGATGAGCAGCGCCCCCGCCCCGATCATGACCCCGCGCATGACCAGCGCGCCCAGCACGCCCCAGAACAGCACGCGGTGCTGGTACATGGGGGGCACGCGGAAGTACGAGAAGATCAGGACGAAGACGAAGATGTTGTCTACCGAGAGCGCGAGCTCGATCAGGTAGCCGGTCAGGAACTCCAGCGCGTCCCGCTGCCCGCCCACCCCCTCCACGGGCAGGTTGCCGGACCACATCAGCCCGGCAAAGGCCAGGGCCAGCACCACGGTGGCGCCGGCCCACAGGGCGGCCTCGCGCACCTTGACCACGTGCGCGTTGCGGTTCAGCAGCCCCAGGTCCACCGCCAGCAGCACGAGGACCAGCGCGTTGAACGCGATGTACGGCCAGATGGCTCCGCTCAAGATCTCTTCTCCACGCCGCGGCGCTCCAGCCGCGGGAAACGGGCAACAGAAAAGGGCGGACCTTCGTACGGGGGCGGCCGCGCGACGCGGCTCCCCGGTACGAAGGTCTCGCCCTGACGGCGGGCGCCCCCGCCCGCATATCCCAACCGGACCGTGCGGGTCGCGCCCGCAGTCCTGACGATCCGGCCGCCGGCTGTCTCGCCGGTGGACTACTCCCCTTCGGATGATGAAGTGGAAAAGCTACCCCGCAAAACCCCTGCCGTCAACGAGCTTGATGTGCGGTTTGGCGCGGAAGCTCCCGGCGGACCATACACCGCATCCCGCCGCGCGTGCCGGGCCCGCACCCCGCGCGCTCCGCGGCGCGCGGACATCATCGCCCTCTCCTGCCGTTCTCCGCGCCCTCTGCGTCTCTGCGTGAGACAAAAGCGACGACCCTCCCCGTGCGGGGAGGGCCGCCGTGCGTACGGTCCATCGGAGCGGAGGATCAGCCCGGGAAGGGCGAGCCCCCCTGGTCCTGCGGCTCCGGGCGGCGCTGCGGGGCGCGCGGCGGCCGGCCGAAGTTGTACTGCACCGTCAGGTGCAGCGCCCGCGAGGTGAAGGTGCGCTCCGTGAGCTGGATGACGTTGTCGTCGCCGGCGTGCACGCGGAAGCGCTGCGTGTTGAACGGGTCGGACAGGCGCAGGGTTACCGTCGCCTTGTCGCCGTACATCTTCTGGCGCATGCTCAGGTTGGCGAACCCGAAGGCGTCGAACCGGCCGCCCTCCACGTTCATCGGCGCGCGGTAGAAGTACATCGCCGAGAACGAGGTGCGCGGGCTCAGGTTGTAGGTGCCGTTGAACCGCGCGGACCAGGTCACCGCGTCCGACGACAGGTCCGCCTCACCGGAGCCGCCCTCCGTCACCATCTTGAACACGTTGAACGCCGCCATGCCGTTGAACACCTGGCCCAGGCGCAGGTTGCCGTTCAGGTCCGCGCCCCACGAGCTGCCGGTGTCCAGGTTCTTGAAGCTCACCGACGTCACCTCGCGCCCGGCCACCGTGTCCGCCGTGTTGATGACGAAGCGGATGACGTCCGTGGTGCGGCGGTAGAAGGGCGAGAACTGCACGGAGCCCAGCCGCGCCGAGTGCTGCAGGCCCAGCTCGATGGCGTCCGTGTACTCCGGGTTCAGCTCGGGGTTGCCCAGGAACACGTTCTGCGCGTCGAAGAACGAGGGGAACGGGTTCAGCTCCTGCGAGCCCGGCCGGCGGATGCGGCGGCTGTAGCTGGCCTTGACCTGCGTGCGGTCGGTCAGGTTGTAGCTGGCCAGGGCGCTGGGGAACAGGCTCGCGTAGCTGTACGGGTAGCTCTCGTCGCTGTCCGCCAGCGAGAAGTCGCGGCTGGCGTACTCCGCCCGCAGCCCGCCCTGCAGCTCCAGCCTGCCGGTGCCGTGGCTCAGCACGCCGTACACGGCGTTCACCGTCTCGTCGAACTCCAGCGCGTTGCTCAGCCCGCCGTCGCGCACCCACTGGCCGGTGCCGTCCTCGTCGCGCTCCACGGTGAAGTCGCGGTCCAGCGCGCGGTGCGTGCCCTTGTAGCCCGTCTCCAGCTTGGTGCGCTCCGCCAGGCTGCGCGTGTAGTCCAGCTGCGCGTTGAGCTGGATGGACGTCGCGTCCGTGTGGTCCGTCTCCGCGTCGAAGGTGTCGTCGCCGCGCTGGCGCCAGAAGACGGTGTTCTCCTCGTCACTCATGCGGTTGGCCCGCACCTCGGCGGACAGCTCGTGCCGCTGCGGCTCGAAGGTGCGCTTGAAGGCCAGCGTGTAGTCCGCCATCCAGGTGTCGTTCTCCTGGTCGCGCACGCGGTCATAGGCGTCCAGCAGCAGGCGCGTGGAGCTGAACTCGCTCAGGGCCGTCTGCGACTCGTCCGCCGCGCCGCGCAGGTTGAGCAGCAGCGCGTTGGACAGCACGTCGCGGTCGCTCAGGCGGTAGTCGAGCGTGGCGTTCAGGTTGTGCCCGCCGTTGGCCGCCGAGCCGTGGATGTCCTGCTCCGTGTACGACAGCGGCGCCTTGCCCTCGCCCAGCCGGGTGCGGTCGTTCACGCCCGTCTGGCCGCGGTCGTCGCTGCTGAAGCCGTAGTTGAGGAACAGCGTGGACGCGCCCTTCTGGTAGCCCAGCGTGCCGGCCGCGGTGTAGCGGTCCGCCGTGGAGGCGCCCAGCGTCAGGCCGCCGCTCAGGCCCAGGTCCACGTTGGTCTTGAGCACGATGTTGATGATGCCCGCCATGCCCTCCGGGTCGTGGCGCGCGGACGGGTTGGGCATCACCTCCACCCGCTCCAGCGTGTTGGCCGGGAGCTGACGCAGGTACCCCGCGAGCTGCTCGCCGCGGATGGGCGACGGGCGGCCGTTGATCTGCACCACCACGTTCTCGTTGCCGCGCAGGCTCACCTTGCCGTCGGAGTCCACCTGCACGGAGGGGACGGACTCCAGCACCTCGCTGGCGCTGGTGGCGGCCGGCGCCACGTCGCGGGCGCGGTAGGCGCTGCGGTCCGGGGCGATGGTGGCCGTGGAGCGCTCCGCCGTCACGTCGATGGCCTCGAGGGTGATGGCGCGGCGCGACATGCGGATACTGCCCGCGTTGATGCGCGGCGCGGCGGCGGCGATGGTCAGCGGCGAGCCGGTGTGGGCGCCGTACCCGGCGCGCGTCACCTTGAGGTAGTACGTCCCGGGCTGCAGACCCTGGATGCGGAAGGAGCCGTTGGCCCCGGCAATGGCGCCCGCGACGAGCGCGGAGTCCGCCGTGCTCCACACGGCCACGCTGGCGGCGGCGACGGGCGCCTCGTTGTCGGAGTCCACGACGGTCCCGCGGATCTCGCCGGGGCCCGCGCTGGGGGGCTGCTGTCCGGCGCCGGCGGGACGCTGCGGTCCGGGCTGGGCCGCCAGGGAGCCGGCGGCCACCACGGTCGCGGCAAGGGCGGCAAGGAGAAGGCGCTGCATGGCGAACTCCGCTTTCGGGAGATTGGCAGGATCTTGGGATTGAATCGCCCGGTGCGCGGCGGAGACTGCGGAGCCGCGGAATGGTACCGGACGCGGCGGATACGGGGCGCCTCCGCGGAAGGTTTCAGAGTGCATACAAATCTCCGTGAATCGCACCCATCTCCTCCATGCTCACGCGCTGTCATCCTGAGGGAGCGCCGCACGGTTCTCCTTGCCACGTCGATCTTTAGCGCGACCGAAGGATCTTCTCTCCCTGCCGTGGGGACAGTCGCCTACCGGAGAGCGCACGCATGCCCCTCTCGCGCCGGCGGACCCGGGCCCGCGCGGGCAAGATCCTTCGGTCGGCGCCATCGTCCGGTGTGGCGTCGGGATCGATGCGGCGCCTTCCTCAGGATAACAACCGGCACCGAAAGGCTTGACAGGAGAGTTGCGAACTGGTTAAATGACCAAAGGTCAGCAATGGAGAAGCGATGCGCAGAGCGCGGAGCAGGGAAGCCAAGAACGAGCGCTACGACGCCATCCTCGACGCGGCGCTCGCCATGTACGAGCGCAACCCGTCGTTCGAGGCGTTCACCATGGCGGGGCTGGCGGGCGAGGTCGGGCTGGCCAAGGGCACGCTCTACCTCTACTTCCGCACCAAGGAAGCCGTCTTCCTGGGTCTGCTCTACGACCTGTTCGGCGCCTGGTTCGAGGACCTGGACGCGCGGCTGGCGCAGGACGCCGACGAATGGACCCCGGAGCAGGCGGCGGCGGAGCTGGTGGACAGCATGCGGGGACAGGAGACGCTGCTGCGGCTGCTCTCCATCCTGCCCGCCATCGTGGAGCAGAACGTGGAGCTGGACGTGGCGCTCCACTTCAAGCGCGAGGTGATGGCGTGGGCCGCCGCGACCGGGCCGCTGCTGGAGCAGCGCCTGCCGTTCCTGGCGGCGGGGCAGGGCGCGCGCTTCCTGGTGCACCTGCACGCGCTGGTCATCGGCGTCTGGCAGCTCGCGGAGCCCAGCCCCGTCATCCGCCAGGTGATGGAGCGGCCGGAGCTGGCCCCCGCGCGCGTGCAGTTCGGGCCGGACTTGCGGCGGCTGGTCATGCTGCACCTGAAGGGACTGCGCGAAGAGGCATCCACGAACCTGGAGCGGGGGTGATGGATATGGCGGAGCAGGACAGGGCGGTTCGCACGGCGCTGGTCACCGGCGCCTCGTCCGGCATCGGCGAGGCGCTGGCGGAGCAGTTCGCGGGCGACGGCTGGCGCCTGGTGCTGGTCTCCCGCGACGCGGCGCGCCTGGA
>DASTLD010000613.1:0-7708 GCA_035715345.1 Longimicrobium sp. | reverse complement strand
AACCCTCCCCCAGACTTGGGGGAGGGTGGACGAGTAATGCGAGTCCGGGTGGGGGCGCCCGCCCCCGCGCCGCCGCCTTCCCACGGGCACCAACGCCCGCCGTTCCCCGACCGGTGCCGCCCGCATGAGGCCACGCGATTTGCGCCGCGTACACTCTGTCCTCAAAATGCTCTTGCGCGGGGGCGCGTAAGGGGCCTTCTTGTAGGGCCACGCCGTCCGTTCCCGGCGCGTCCTTTCACTGCCGGCTCTTTATGCAGATCGAACAGTCGACGTGGACGGCAGCGGCCGGCTGGGAGCGCCACTCGGGCGCCCCGCTCCAGCACGCCGCGCACCTCGTCTTCCTGTTCGGCTCCACCCCCCTCGTCGCGGAGCCCCGGTGCTGGGAGGAGACGCGCGCCCGCTATCCCGGCGCGCGCATCGTCGGCTGCTCCACCGCCGGCGAGATCTGCGGCACCCGCGTCCTCGACGATTCCCTCGTCGCCACCGCCGTCGCCTTCCGCGGTACGCAGGTGCGCGTGGCGCGGGTGGGGCTGGACCAGCACCCGTGCAGCGTCACGGCCGGCCACGCGCTGGCCGCCGCGCTCCCGAGCGAGGGCCTGGCCCACGTCCTGGTGCTGTCGGAAGGCATCCACGTCAACGGCAGCGCGCTGGCGCAGGGCCTGGCGCAGCGGCTGCCCGCGGACGTGGCCGTGACCGGCGGGCTGTCGGGCGACGGGTCGCGCTTCGAGCGGACGCTGGTGGGCGTGGACGGGCAGGTGGGGCAGGGGACCGTCGCCGCGGTCGGCTTCTACGGGGACCGGCTGCGGGTGGGGTACGGCTCGCTGGGGGGGTGGGATCCGTTCGGGCCGGAGCGCGTCATCACCCGCGCGCGCGGCAACGTGCTGTACGAGCTGGACGGCCGCTCCGCGCTGGAGCTGTACAAGCGCTACCTCGGCGAGCACGCCGCGGAGCTGCCCGCCAGCGGCCTGCTCTTTCCCCTCAGCATCCGCACGCCGGACGGGCGCTGCGGGCTGGTGCGCACCCTGCTGGCCGTGGACGAGGCGGAGGGGAGCGTCACCTTCGCGGGCGACGTGCCGGAGGGGGCCGTCGCAAGGCTGATGAAGGCCAACTTCGACCGCCTGATCGACGGCGCCACGGACGCCGCCCGCCACTGCCGCGAGCGCATCGCCGGCGGCACGGCGGAGCTGGCCATGCTGATCTCCTGCGTGGGCCGCAAGCTCATCCTCCGGCAGCGCGTGGAGGAGGAGGTGGAGAGCGTGCGCGAGGTGCTGGGCGGGCGCGCCGTGCTGGCCGGCTTCTACTCCTACGGCGAGATCTCGCCCCTGGCCGCGTCCACGCGCTGCGAGCTGCACAACCAGACCATGACCATCACCACCTTCTCCGAAGCGGAGTGATGCACAAGCTGCTCGTCCGCCAGCTCCGGCGCAGCTTCGGCAGCCCCGACGGCGTGCCCGCGGACCTGCGCGTGTTCGTGGCCGCGGTGGACCGCGCCTACGCGGAGGCGGACCAGGACCGGCTGCTGCTGGAGCGCTCCATGGACCTGACCAGCCAGGAGATGCTGGAGCGCTACCGCGAGCTGCAGGCGCAGGTGGGCGAGCGCGAGCGCGCCGAAGAGGCGCTGCGGCACAGCGAGGAGTACTTCCGCAGCCTGATCGAGAACGCCTCCGACGTCATCACCGTGCTGGAGGCGGACGGCACCGTGCGCTACCACAGCCCCGCCATCGAGCGGCTGCTGGGCTATGCGCCGGACGCGCTGGCGGGCACCAGCGCCTTCAGCGGCGCGCACCCGGACGACCGCGCCGCGCTGGAGGACGCGTTCGCCCGCGCGGCCGCGGCGCCCGGCGCGGTGGTCGGCGTCACCTACCGCAACCGGCACCAGCAGGGAGGGTGGCGGGTGCTGGAGTCGACCGCGACCAACCTGCTGGACGCGCCCGCGGTGGCCGGCATCGTCGTCAACTCCCGCGACGTGACCGAGCGCGCCGTGGCGGAGGAGGCGCTGCGCGAGTCGGAGACGCGCTTCCGCACCGTGGTGGAGTCGCTGGGCGAGGCCCTGCTGATCACGGACCTGGACGACGTGGTCCAGTACGCCAACCCGCGCGTGGAGGAGGTCTACGGCTGGCGGCCGGACGAGCTGCTGGGCCGGCGGGGATACGAGGTGCTGATCCCCGGCGAGGACGTGTCCGTGTTCCTGGAGCGCATGGGGCGGCGCGTGGACGGCGTGGCGGAGCGCTACGAGATGCGCGCCGCGCGCAAGGACGGCAGCACGGGGTGGATCGAGGTGCACGGCTCCCCCTTCCGCAACGCCGCGGGCGAGATCGTGGGCACCGTGGGGGCCATCACCGACATCACCGACCGCAAGCGCGTGGAGGAGCAGCTGGCCCACGACGCGCTGCACGACGCGCTGACGGGGCTGCCCAACCGCGCACTCTTCCTGGACCGGCTGGGCCACGCGCTGGAGCGCATCCGCCGCAACCGCGGGGCGCCGTTCGCGGTGCTGTTCCTGGACGTGGACCGCTTCAAGCTGATCAACGACTCGCTGGGCCACGGCACCGGCGACGAGCTGCTGCGCGAGATCGGCGCGCGGCTGGCGCACTCGCTCCGCCCGGGCGACACGGTGTCGCGCTTCGGGGGCGACGAGTTCACCATCATGCTGGAGGGCGTGGGCACGGCGGTGGAGGCCACCCACGTGGCGGACCGCCTGCTGCAGGCGCTGGGGATGCCGTTCTCGCTGGGCGGGCGGGAGGTGTTCACCTCCGCCAGCATCGGCATCGCGCTGTGCGCCAGCGGCGAGGCGCGGGCGGAGGACCTGCTGCGCAACGCGGACGCGGCGCTGGGGCGGGCCAAGACGCAGGGCAAGGGGCGCTACGAGGTCTTCGACCGGCAGATGCACGCGGCGGCGCTGCGCCGGCTGCAGATGGAGACGGACCTGCGCCGCGCGCTGGTGCAGGACGAGCTGGCGCTGCTGTACCAGCCGGTGGTGCACCTGGCCAGCGGGCGCATCGTGGGGTTCGAGGCGCTGGCCCGCTGGCGGCACCCGGAGCACGGCACCATCCAGCCCGCGGACTTCATCCCCGTGGCGGAGGAGACGGGGCTGATCGTGCCGCTGGGGCGCTGGGTGCTGGACCAGGCGTGCCAGGTGCTGGCCGGGTGGCAGGCCTTCGCCCACGGCAACCCGCCGCTGACCATGGCGGTGAACCTCTCCGCCAAGCAGTTCCTGCAGAAGGACCTGGTGGAGCAGGTGGCGCGCACGGTGCGCGACTGCGGGCTGGCGCCGGGGTCGCTGCTGCTGGAGATCACGGAGACCGTGCTGATCGACAAGGCGGAGGCGGCGCTGGCCACGCTCGGCGCGCTGCGCGAGCTGGGGGTGCAGTTCCACCTGGACGACTTCGGGACGGGATACTCGTCGCTGGGGTACCTGGAGCGCTTTCCCATCGACGTGGTCAAGATCGACCGCACCTTCGTGCACGGCATGGAGCGCGAGGCGCGGCGGGCGCGGTTCGTGGCGGGGATCACGGCGTTCGCGCGCAACCTGGGGGTGGGCGTGGTGGCGGAGGGGGTGGACGCGGCGGAGCAGCCGGCGCTGCTGCGCGGCCTGGGCTGCGACTACGCGCAGGGCTTCCACTTCTCCCCGCCCGTGGCCGCCGATGCGGCGGAGCGCATGCTGCGCGACGGGCCGGCGTGGCTGGAAGGGCGGGGAAGCACGCCCGCATATGCGTGAATGGCCGGACTCTGCGCACGGGCGGGGCCCCACCCGGACTCGCATGACTCGTCCCCCTCCCCCAACTCCCGGGGAGGGTTTTTTCTCCCGTTGTTCTCTGCGTTCTCCGCGGCTCCGCGTGAGACGGCAGTAACAAGCCCCTCCCCCGAAGTTGGGGGAGGGGCAGCGAGGAACGAGCGGGGAGGGGGCCTCCGCCGGCGAGACGCACCCGCCCGCAGCGAAGATCACCTCGATCGGCTACTGCGCCTTCTTCGTCGTCACGCGGATGACGCCGTTGGCCGCGCGCGGGTCGCTGTACTGCTGCGTGGCGGCCGTGCCCTTGAGGACCTCCACGCTCTCGATGCCGTTCGGGTCGATGGTGTTCAGCGCGTCGCGCGGAGAGATGACGCCGTCGATCACCAGCAGACCGTCGAAGGTGCTCGAGGAAGCGATCCGCGCCCTGGAGCCCCCCGGCATCCGCGCCTCCAACGAGCGGATCTTGAACTCGGTCCCCGAACCCTCCACGTGCGCCCTCCCGCCCCCGCGCGGCACCCGCATCCGCTCGCCGTCCATGGCCGTGCCGGTGGTGGAGATGCGGATGGTGCCGCGGCCGTCCGCGGCGCGGGTGACCTCGATGGTGCCGATGCGGTTGGACAGCAGCGCGTGCGCCTGCTCGCGGGTGACCTCCTCGCCGTCGACGACGTAGGTCATCTCGTCGGCGGTCAGGGCAATCTTCGCCGCGCCCTCCTCCACCGCGGCCACGTCCATCTTCTCCACCTCCGCGGAGGTGGGCAGCGGGCTCTCGCAGGCGCCGGCCAGCGCGGCGAGTCCCAGCACCGCCAGCGCGCTCGCGCGCAGGCGGGCAAAGCGGGGCATACGACGTACGTTCATCGCCCGTAATCTCCGTTCCAGGGTGGAGGGCCAGCCGGCCAGCGCCGGCGCGCCCAGGGAAAGCCCGGGCCCGCGCCCGGCCATGTCGATCAGCAGCGTCCCGTACTCCCGCGGCCGCACGCCGCGCCGCAGCACGCGCGCGTCGCAGTCCAGCTCCACCGCGGCGCGCAGCCGCAGCAGCATCCACCAGGCGGCGGGGTTCCACGGCATCAGCGCCGCCGCCAGCGAGCCGGCCGCCAGCACCAGCGGGTCGCGGGCGCGGATGTGCTCGCGCTCGTGCGCCACCACCATCGCCTGCTCCTCCGGCGGCGCCTCCAGCAGCCACGCGGGCACCACCACCTCCGGCCGCGTTACGCCCAGCACCGCCGGCCCCACGCCGGGCGCCACCCGCACCCGCGCGCCGGCCATCTCCTCCAGCGGCCAGCCACGCCGCGTCCGCCGGGCGCGCAGCAGCGTGGCCGCGCCCGCCGCCAGCAGCAGGGCGGAGAGCGCCAGCCACCCCGCGCCCAGCGCCGTCCCCGCACCGGGGCCCAGCCGCGCCGCGGCGCGGATCGGCGCGGCCACCGCATCGCGCGCGGCGTCCAGCGCCCGGGCCGCGAGCGCCGCGAAGCCGTCCTCCCGCACCTGCCTGGCGCGCGGGGGCATGGGGGCCTCCGCCACCACGCCGTCGGGGATCACCACGGGCGCGGCGATGCGCAGCGGGGCGGTGGCCACCAGCGCCACCGTGCCCAGCAGCGCGCCCAGCCACAGGAAGCGCACTGCCCGGCCGCGCAGGCGGAAGACCTCCTCCAGCATCAAGGCGGCGGCGCCGGTCAGCACGCCGACCAGCAGCGCGTACAGCATCCACGAGGCGATCACGATTCCTCCTCCTCCAGCCGCTCCGCGAGCAGTCGGCGCATGCGTTCCAGCTCGTCGCGCTTGAGCTTACGGTCGGACACGAGCTGCGCGAACATCAGCTCGGCGGAGCCCTGGTAGACGGCCTCGCGGATGCGGGCCAGCGCGCTGCGGCCGGCGTTCTCGCGCGCCACGGTGGGGAAGTAGCGGTAGGCCCGCCCCTCGCTCTCGTGGCGCACGAAGCCCTTCTCCTCCAGCGTCTGCAGCGCGGAGAGCACCGACGTGTACGCCAGGGCCTCGCCCAGCGCGTCGCGCACCTCGCTTACCGTCGCGGAGCCGGCGCGCCACAGGATGCTCATCACGTCCAGCTCGCGCGGGGTAAAGCTGATCTCGTCCATGCGTCTCCCCGTTGCTACGGAATCTTCCGTAGGTTAACGCCGTCCATCGCCCCTGTCAACTGCTTTTTCCGTAGATGCGGCACTGTCGCGTTTCGAGGCGTCACACGGGAGGGCGATGGACGTTCTCTGCGCGGTAGTTCTCCGCAGGGCAGTGATGAACGCACTCTGGAGGCAGACACCGCGATGAACCGATTCCTCTTCCGCGCCGCCCTGTGCACGGCGGCGCTCTCCCTGGCCGCCTGCAGCGCCGAAGGCGGCCCCGGCCCCAGCCTGAGCGGCGACGAGGACCCGAACGCCACCATCTTCCTGGCGCGCGATTCCGAGCCGAACGGGTACATGGAGGCGCTGTACGTGGGCGCCGTGCTGCGCGACGCGCAGGGGTGCCTGCGCACGGCCGACACCGGCGTGGGCGCCACCATCGTCTGGCCGACCGGCTTCACGCTTGCCGCGCACGGCAGCGGGCTGTTCGTGCACAACGCGGAGGGTGAACTGGTGGGGCAGGTGGACCACGGAACCGTCCGCATGGGCGGCGGGTTCATCCGCGACATCTCGTCGGCGACCGTCCTCTCCGAAAAGAAGAAGGCCCTCGCCGTCTCGAAGTGTCCCGGCGACTACTGGATCGCGGGCGAGGTGGACACCGCCGCCGGCCGATGATGTAGCGCTGAAGGCGGCTGCTCCCATCGGGGGCAGCCGCCTTTCCGCACTCCGGAGGCAGACGAGATGAGCCGGATCTGCGGGCTGATCTTCCGCGCGAAGCCGGGTGCCTGCCATGCGTGGAGGCCCCTTCCCCGCTCGTTCCTCGCCGCCCCTCCCCCAACTTCCGGGGGAGGGGCTTTTCTCTACCGCGACGCGGCCTCCGGCGTACGCTACGCGTACCTCCTCCCGCGGAGCCTGCGTCACGCGCGGATGGAACCCGTACGGGGAGCCCGTCCGCGCAGGCGGACATCACGTTTTCGTAGCCGCGAATTGATTCGCCGGGCGGCTCGCGCCGACGGCCGCCCCATGCGCACGGGCGGGAAGACCCTTCAGTTGGGAGAGGGAACTGGATCGGTGCAGGCGCGGGCGCGGGCGTGGAGCAGGGCCTGCTCGCGGGCGTTCTGCGTGAGGCCGGCGGCGCGCTCGAACTCGGCGCGGGCCTCGTCCAGGCGCCCCAGCTTGAACAGCAGGTCGCCGCGGACGCTGGGCAGCAGATGGTAGCTCTTCAGCGCCGGCTCCGCGGCCAGCTCGTCCGCCAGCGCCAGCCCGGCCGCCGGACCGAACGCCATCCCCAGCGCCACGGCGCGGTTCACCTCCACCACCGGCGACGGCGCCACGCGGCTCAGCGCGTCGTACAGCACGGCGATGCGCACCCAGTCCGTGTCCTCCGGCGCGCGCGCCCGCGCGTGGCACGCCGCGATGGCCGCCTGCAGCGCGTACGGCCCGCGCGCGCCGCCCAGCTCCTCCGCCCGCGCCAGCGCCGCCAGCCCGCGCCGGATCAGGAGCTGATCCCACCGGGCGCGGTTCTGGTCCAGCAGCAGGATGGGCTCGCCGCCCGGGCCCACGCGCGCGCGCAGGCGTGATGCCTGGATCTCCATCAGCGCCACCAGGCCGTGCACCTCCGGCTCGTCCGGCGCCAGCCCGGCCAGGATGCGCCCCAGCCGCAGCGCGTCCTCGCACAGCGCCGGGCGCACCCAGTCGTCGCCGGCGGTGGCGGAGTATCCCTCGTTGAAGATCAAGTAGATCACTTCGAGCACCGATCCGAGACGGACCGCGAGCTCCGCGCCGGCCGGTACTTCGTACGGAACCTTCTTCTCAGCGAGTGTGCGCTTGGCGCGGACGATGCGCTGCTGGATGGTGGGCGCGGTGGAGAGAAAGGCGCGCGCGATCTCTGGAGTGGTGATCCCCGCCA
>DASTLD010000612.1:0-16808 GCA_035715345.1 Longimicrobium sp. | reverse complement strand
GCTGTTCCGGCCGCTGGGGATGGCGCGCACCACCGCGCGCGTCTCCGAGGCGCAGGCGGCGGGGTGGCCCCTGGCGTCGCCGCACTTCACCGGGCCGGACGGGCCGGAGCCGGTCACCATCGCCAAGCGCGACAACACCATGCACGCCGCCGGGGGGATGCTGACCACGGCGGAGGACCTGGCGCGCTGGCTCCAGGCGCAGCTCGACGGCGGGCGCGTGGACGGGCGCCAGGCGCTGCCCGAGGCGGCGATTCGCGCCGCGCACACGCCGTACGCCTCGTTCCAGGAGACCGTCTGGCGCTACCGCCGCAGCGGCTACGGGCTGGGGTGGAACGTGGCCGACTACGAGGGCGAGCGCATGCTGCACCACTTCGGCGGGTACGAGGGGTGGCAGGCGCACGTCTCCTTCCTGCCGGAGCGGGGGATCGGCGTCGCCGTGCTGGTCAACGACAACTCGCCGGTGGGCGGGCAGGTGCCGGACGTGGTGGCCACCTACGCGTACGACCTGCTGCTGGGCCGCCCCGGCCTGTCCGCGCGCTACGCCGCCATCCGCGACAGCGTGGCCGAGCGCGCCCGCACCGCCCGCCAGCGCGTCCGCGAGGACCGTGAGCGCCGCGCCGCGCGCCCGCCCACGCCGGACGAGCGCAAGCCGTTCTTCGTCGGCAGCTACGAGCACCCGATGATGGGCCGCTTCGACGTGGAGCTGCGCGAGGGCCGGCTGTTCGCGGTGATGGGCAACCTGCTGGCGCCGCTGGACCCGTTCACGCGGCCGGACGCGCTGCGGGTGGAGCTGGGCGGCAGCGGCCAGCCCGTGCTCTTCTTCTTCCGCGACGAGCGGACCCCCGCCGACAGCCTCCGCCTCGGCGGCAACGTCTTCCGCCGCCGCGGCATGTAAGCCTTCCCTTCGGAACGACCCTCTGAAGCCCCTTCCCCTGGCCTTGGGGGAGGGGCTTCTTGCCGCGCGGCGATGCCCTCCGTAATTCTCTGCGTCCTCCGCGGCTCCGCGTGAGCCCAGCCGTAAAAGCCCGCCCTCGCGCCCGGAGCAGGCGCGGCGCGGGAGCCGGCGGAAGGACGGCGGATGGTATGCTTCCTGCCCGAGGCCGGAGCGCCCCACGTGACCATCATCTTCCCCGTAGCCGGGGTGCACGAAAGCGCGATCCCGCAGGTGATTCCCATGAGCCCCATCCACGGCAGCACCGATCCGCAGGCCGGCGGCGACCGCTATGCGGCCGCCGCCCAGGAGCGCAGGACCTTCGCGCGGCGCATCGATTGCGCGGATTCACGCGGCATGCGCGCGTCGTACGCCCCCGCGCGCGGCGGCGAGCCGCGCGAGCCGGACCGCTGGGAGCGCGCACGGCGCGAGCACGGCTGATCTCCACCCGGACCGTCTTCCCCGACTCCACGTCCAGACAATCCATGTCCCAGGCCCTGGGTGAAGCCCCCGCGCCCCCCGTCCGCCACGACCCGGACGAGCTGCGCGTAAGCCGGCTGCGCGCCGTGCGCGGCCCCAACTTCTGGCGCCTGGCCCCCGTCATCGCCTGCGACGTCACGCTGGGCAGCCTGGAAGACGTCCCCACCACGGACATCCCCGGCTTCAACCAGCGGCTGGTGGAGCTGCTGCCCACGCTGCGCGAGCACCCCTGCTCGCGCGGCACGGAGGGCGGCTTCCTGGAGCGGCTCGACGAGGGCACCCACCTGCCGCACGTGCTGGAGCACGTCGCGCTGGAGCTGCAGACGCTGGCCGGCACCGACGTCTCCTTCGGCCGCGTGGTGGAGTCCGGCGACCCCGGCGTGTGGTGGCTGATCGTGGCCTACGAGGAGGAGGACGTGGGCCTGGAGGCCGTGCGCGACGCCGTACGCCTGGTGCGGTCGTGCATCAGCGGCGAGCCGTTCGACGTGCAGGAGACGGTGGAGGACCTGCACGACCTGCTGGAGAGCGTGCGCCTGGGCCCGTCCACCGCCGCCATCGTGGAGGAGGCGCGGCGCCGCGGCATCCCCGTGCGCCGGCTCAACAGCCGCTCGCTGGTGCAGCTGGGACTGGGCGCCAACCTGCGCCGCGTGCAGGCGGCCATGAGCGACTACACCAGCGCCATCGGGGTGGAGATCGCGCAGGACAAGGACGACACCCGCCGGGTGCTGGGCGCCATCGGCCTGCCCGTGCCGGAGGGGAGCCTGGTGGGGCCGGTGGAGGACGCGGTGGAGGCGGCCGTCGAGCTGGGCTACCCCGTGCTGGTCAAGCCGCTGGACGCCAGCCACGGCCGCGGCATCTCCGGCAGGCTGGAGGACGAGGAGGGGGTGCGCCGGGCCTGGAAGGTGGCCAGCGGGTACTCGCGCCGCGTCATCGTGGAGCGGTACGTGGAGGGCCGCGACTACCGCGCGCTGGTGGTGGACGGGCGGCTGATCGCCGTCGCGGAGCGCGTCCCGGCGCACGTGGTGGGCGACGGCGAGCACACCATCGCCGAGCTGATCGTGCTGGCCAACAAGGACCCGCGTCGGGGAAAGGGCCACGAGCGCACGCTCACCCGCCTGCCCGACGACGAGACCACCGCGGTCTTCCTGGCCGGGCAGGGGCTGGACCGCGGCAGCGTGCCCGCCGCTGGGCAGCAGGTCTTCCTGCGGGCCACGGCCAACCTGTCCACCGGCGGCACCTCCATCGACCGCACCGACGAGATCCACCCGGACAACGTGACCGCCTGCGAGATGGCCGCGGGCGTGGTGGGGCTGGACATCGCCGGCATCGACGTGCTGTCGCCGGACATCAGCGTCCCGTTCCGCGAGAACGGCGCGGTCATCATCGAGGTCAACGCCGCCCCGGGGCTGCGCATGCACACGCACCCCAGCGAGGGCACGCCGCGCAACGTGGGGGCGCCGGTCATCGACATGCTGTATCCCCCGGGCTCGCCGTGCACCATCCCGGTCATCGCCATCACGGGCACCAACGGCAAGACGACGACCTCGCGCCTCGTCGCCCACCTGTTCCGGCAGACGGGCAAGACGGTGGGCTTCACCACCACCGACGGCGTGTACCTGCAGAACCGGCTGGTGATGGAGGGCGACATGACGGGGCCCTTCTCCGCCAACATCATCCTCTCCAACCCCACGGTGGAGGTGGCGGTGCTGGAGACGGCGCGCGGCGGCATCATCCGCGCGGGGCTGGGCTTCGACGAGTGCGACGTGGGGGTGGTGCTGAACGTGGCCGCGGACCACCTGGGGCTGCGCGGCATCAACACGCTGGAGCAGCTGGCGGACGTCAAGTCCGTCATCCCCGCCGTGGTCAAGCGCGAGGGGCACGCGGTGCTCAACGCCGACGACCCGCTGGTCTACGCCATGCGCGAGCGCAGCGGCGGCGACATCGTGCTCTTCTCCACCCTGCCGGAGGGCGAGAACGCGCTGTTCGAGGACCACCTGTCGCGCGGCGGCATCGGCGCGCGCATCGAGGAAGGCACCTTCGTGGTGCGGCGCGGGCGGCTGCGCATCCCCATCGCCAGCGAGCGCGAGGTGCCGCTGATGATGGGCGGCGCCGCGCGCTTCCAGCGGCAGAACGTGCTGGCCGCCATCGCCACCTGCTACGTGCAGGGCGTGCGCTACGACACCATCCGCGCCGGGCTGCTCTCCTTCTTCCCCTCGCCGTCCATGACGCCGGGGCGCATGAACCTGCTGCGGGTGGACAACGCGCGCGTGCTGGTGGACTACGCGCACAACCCCGCCGCGGTGGAGGGGCTGGTGGAGATGGTGCGCGAGCTGCCCGCGCGGCGCCGCATCGGCGTGGTGACCGCCCCCGGCGACCGCCGCGACGAGGACATCCGCGCGCTGGGCCGCCTTTCCGCCGGGCTGGACCGGGTCATCGTCAAGGAGGACATCGACCTGCGCGGCCGGAGCCCCGGCGAGGTGGCGGGGCTGGTGGTGGAGGGGCTGCGGGCCGGGGGGATGCGGGACGACGCCATCGAGCTGGTGCCCGACGAGCTGGACGCGGTGGACCGCGCGCTCGAGGGCGTGGGCGAGGGCGACCTGGTGATGATCCTGGCGGACAAGGTGGGGCCCGTGCTGGCCCACGTGCAGGCCCGCGCCGCGCCCGCGGCCACCCCCCTCTGAGGGCGATGCCGCCGCCGGACCCGCACGCGGAGATCCGCCTGGTGGGGCTGCGCACGCTGCGCGGCGCCAACTTCTGGTCGCGCTTTCCCGTCACGCGCATGGACGTGGCGGTGGGGGAGTACGACGAGATCTCGTCCGCGGAGGCGCCGGGGTTCACGGAGGCGCTGCTGGCGGTGATGCCCGGGCTGTGGGAGCACCGCTGCTCCATCGGCGAGCGCGGGGGGTTCGTCACGCGGCTGCGGCGGGGGACGTACGCGGCGCACATCGCGGAGCACGTGGGGCTGGAGCTGCAGACGATGATCGGCCACGACGTGGGGTACGGCCGCGCGCGCGGCGGCGACCGCCCCGGCGAGTACACCGTCGTGTTCGAGCACCTGCACGCGGAGGTGGGGCTGCGCGCGGCCGCGCTGGCGCTGGAGACGGTGCAGCGCGCCTTCGCGGGCGAGCTGGAAACGGTGGAGCACGCGCTGGCGGAGCTGCGCGCGCTGGCGGAATCGCCCGACGTCCCCGGGCTCGACGCGCACGTCCTCTGCGGCATCACCGGCGGCGGCGACCGCGCGGAGGTGCGCGACGAGATGGTGCGCCGCGGCGTGGACGCGGGCGAGCTGATCGTGGACGTGGCCCCGTCGTACCTGCTGAACGCGGGGCTGCCCTACTCGGAGTCGCGCATCGCGGTGGTGCTGGACGCGGAGCCGGCCGACGTGCCGGAGCGCTACCGGGAGGCGGACCTGGCGGAGCGGCTGGTGTCGGTGCTGGCGGACGCCGTGCCGCCCGGCGGCATCGTGGTGGCGCCGTCGCGCGAGTGGGAGGTGCAGGGCATGGCGCGGGACGCCGGCTGCCGCGTGGCGGTGTTCACCACCGGGGAGCGCGTCACCTCGCGCGACGCGCGGCTGGCGCACGCCGTCGCCGTCGTGCGCGAGGGCCGCATCGTGATCGAGACGCCGGGCGAGACGGTGGACGCGGGGCCGATGCGGGAGGAGGGGTCGGCGGAGGCGCAGGTGGCGGCGGCACTGGCCGTGCACTCGCTGCGCGAGCTGGAAGCGGAGACGGGAGAGGAATGGAGCAGCACGCGGGCAACGGAAAGCACGGCGGCGGACGCCACGCGGTAACGCGCCACCTGAGCCACCTGCGCACGGAGCCGCGCACGGGGTCGCTGGTGCTGATCGGCGGCGCCTGTGAGCCGGAGGGCGAGGCGCTGGGCGCGTTCATCCGCCTGGCGCGCGGGCGCGAGGGCGGCAGGATCGTGGGCATCACCACCGCCTCGGCGGACCCGGCCAACTCCGCGCGCGAGTGGCTCAAGGTGTTCACCGAGGGCGGCTGCCCGGACGTCAAGATCCCCGTCATCGACCGGCGCGACCGCGCGCAGGACGCCCGCATCGCGCAGATGGTGCGCGAGGCGGACGGCATCTTCCTGGGCGGCGGCGACCAGGTGCACCTGGTGGCCACCATCGCGGGCTCCAGGGTGGCGCGCGCCATCCGCGAGGCGCACGCGGCGGGGGCGGTGGTGTGCGGCACCAGCGCGGGCGCGGCGGCGCTCACGGAGACCATCCTGGCCGGCGCGGAGCCCGACGAGTACGGGCAGATGCAGGAGCTCCACCTGGGGCCTGGCTTCGGGCTGCTGGGCTTCGGGGCGGTCATCGACACGCACTTCACGCAGCGCCGCCGGCTGCAGCGCCTGTTCATGGTCGTGGCCCAGAACCCGGAGCTGATGGGACTGGGCATCGACGAGGACACCGCGCTGGTGGTGCACGGCCACGTGGGCGAGGTGGTGGGCCGCGGCTCGGTGACCTTCGTGGACGGGCGCGGCGTGCGCTTCGACAACGCCGACGAGTGCATGGTGGACGGGCGCCCGCTGACGCTCAGCTACCTGCGCGTGGGTATCGTGGGCGCGCCCTACGCGCTCAACCTGCGCGTGCGCGAGCTGGAGGTGATCGTGCAGCGCCGCGAGGGCGGCACGGAGCAGACGCCCATCGAGGTGGTGCGCAGCGAGCGGGCGAGCGTCGAGGGCTGAGGTCCGGCGCGAACGGCGGGCTGCCTCCAGAGGGCGGAGGCCCCCTCCCAAACCCTCCCCCAACTTCGGGGGAGGGCTTTTTTCTACCGGGATGCACGCGCTCGCGCGGGGATGTCCGCCTGCAGTCCGCGCAGGCGGACTTCGTGCTCCTGGAGGCGCGGTTTCAACCGCCGGCCGGATGCCCGCTGCCCGCACCACCGCTGGACTCCGGCCAGAAAACACCAACCCTCCCCCGAAGTCGGGGGAGGGTGGACGAGTAATGCGACTCCGGGTGGGGCTTCCGCGCCCGCGCGGAAGCCTGCCGCGCGCGATCGCCGCCTACTCGCCGTACGGCACCCAGATGTTCTTGACGTGGGTGGCGTTGCGCAGGAACTCCTGCCCCTCGCCCTGCTCCGCGTCGTACCAGTCGCGCTCGCGTCCGTAGCTCACGAAGGTGCGCTTCATGTTGCCCGCGGACAGCTTCTCCACCAGCGTGCTGCCCTCCGCGCCGCCGAAGTACCACATCGCGTCCACGTCGTCGTGCGCGGCCAGCGTCTCCGTCAGCTCGTCTCGCCTGCCGGTGACGATGTTCACCACCCCGCCGGGCACGTCGCTCGTGTCCAGCACCTGGTAGAAGTCCGTTGCCGCCAGCGGCCAGCGCTCGGAGGGGATGGCCACCACCGCGTTCCCCATCGCGATGGCGGGGACGACGGTGGAGACGAAGCCCAGCAGCGGCGGCGCGTCCGGGCAGGCCACGCCGATGACGCCGATGGGCTCGTTCATCGCCAGCGTCACGTTGCGGAACGGCGTGTGGTGCACCAGGCCGTCGTACTTGTCCGCCCAGGCGCCGTACGTGTACAGCCGGCGGATGGACGCCTCCACCTCGCGGCGCGCGCCGTCCTCGTCGCCCGTCATGGCGGTGATGCGGCGCACGAACTCGTCGGTCCGCGCGGCCAGGTTCTCCGCCAGGTAGTACAGCACCTGCGCGCGGTTGTGGGCCGTGGCGCGCCCCCAGCCCGCGGCCTTGTGCGCCGCCTCCACCGCGTTGCGGACGTCCTTGCGGTTGCCCAGCCCCGCCTCGCCCAGCAGCGCGCCGTCCGCGCCGTGCACGTCCATGGCGTACCCGCCGTCCGGCCGCGCCTGCTTGCCGCCGATGTACAGCTTGGCCGTCCGGTCGATCGGGGGAAGCGATGGGGACGGAAGTGAGTCCGTGCGTGCGGAGGCGTCCCCGCCCGCCGCGGCGGCCGCCGGCGTGCCGTTGCCGGCTGTCCCCTGTCCCCTGTCCCCGGTAACCTGCTTCTTCTCCCAGGCGGGCTTCACGTACTCGAACAGGCCCTCGCGCCCGCCCTCGCGCCCGAACCCGCTCTCGCGGTAGCCGCCGAAGCCGGAGGCCGCGTCGAACAGGTTGGTGCTGTTGACCCAGACGGTGCCGGCCTTGAGCTTGGGCGCCACGTCCAGGGCCAGGTTGATGTTCTCCGTCCACACGCTGGCGGCCAGGCCGTACGGCGTGTTGTTGGCCAGCTCCACCGCCTCCCTGGGCGTGCGGAAGGTCATCAGCACCACCACGGGGCCGAAGATCTCCACCTGCGCCACCGTGGACGACGGGGAGACGTTGGTGAAGAGCGTGGGGGGGTAGAAGCACCCCTCCTGCGGGCAGCTCCACGAGGGCTGCCACATCTGGGCGCCCTCCTGCTTGCCCTGCTCCACCAGCTTGCGGATGTTCTCGAGCTGCACCGGGGCCACGATGGCGCCGATGTCCACCGCCTTGTCCAGCGGGTCGCCCACGCGCAGCGTCTCCATGCGCTCCCGGAGGCGCGCCACCAGGTGGTCCGCCACGCCCTCCTGCACCAGGATGCGCGAGCCGGCGCAGCAGACCTGCCCCTGGTTGAACCAGATGGCGTCCACCACGCCCTCCACCACGCTCTCCAGGTCCGCGTCGTCGAACACCACGAACGGGCTCTTGCCGCCCAGCTCCAGCGACAGCTTCTTGCCCGTCCCCGCCGTGGCGATGCGGATGATGCGTCCCACCTCCGTGCTGCCGGTGAAGGCGATCTTGTCGATCCTGGGGTGCTCGACCAGCGCCGCGCCCGTGCGGCCGTCGCCGGTCACGATGTTGACCACGCCCGGCGGCAGCCCCGCGTCGCGGCAGATCTCCGCGAACAGCAGCGCCGTCAGCGAGGTGAACTCCGCCGGCTTGAGCACCAGCGTGTTCCCCATGGCCAGCGCCGGCGCGATCTTCCACGCCAGCATGAGCAGCGGAAAGTTCCAGGGGATGATCTGCCCCACCACACCCACCGGCGCGTAGCCCGGCAGCTCCGTCTCCATGAGCTGCGCCCACCCCGCGTGGTAGTAGAAGTGCCGCGCCACCAGGGGGATGTCGATGTCGCGGCTCTCGCGGATGGGCTTGCCGTTGTCCATGGACTCCAGCACCGCGAACAGGCGCGAGCTGCGCTGGATGTGCCGGGCGATGGCGTACAGGTAGCGCGCGCGCCCGTGCCCGCCCAGCGCCTGCCAGCCGGGCAGCGCCGCGGCGGCGGCCTGCACCGCGGCGTCCACGTCCTGCGGCGACCCCTGCGGCAGCCTGGCGAGCGGCTTGTTGGTGGCGGGGTTGGCCGTGTCGAAGTACTCGCCGCCCGCGGGCTCGCGGAACTCGCCGGCGATGTAGTGCCGGAACCGGCCGCCATGCTCCTCCAGCCAGCGCACCGCGGGCGAGGCGCTCTCCGGGGCGGGGCCGTACTCCAGGGTCTCGAAGATCTCGGCGATGCTCATGAGGCGGCGCGGGATCGGGGTGCTCAGCGTTGTGCCAGGCGTAAGTATACGCACCCGGCGCGCTTCGCGCAGGATGCGGGGCCGTGTGGCGCGCCCGCGGCGTTCCGCGGCATATTCCGGCAGCCGATCACGAGGACCGCCACGCGTCCATCCAGCGAATGAGCCCCGTCGAACCACCCGCCGCCGGCGGCGGACCGCAAGCCGCGGCCGTTCCCGGCGCGCCGTACCGCCCGTGGGAGCCGGCGCCGCCGCGTCCCAAGCCGGAGGGCATCGAGTACGGCTTCCTGAACCCCGTCCGCGACGAGCTGGTGGGCACCACCCGGGAGCGGCTGGTCTACCTGTGCCGCACCGCGCCGCCGCCGCGCGTGTGGACGCCGGAGAACGACTACCTCGTGCCCCCCTACGAGGTGCCGTACCTGCTGGACGCCTGCCGGGAGCTGCTCGCGGAGCGGGCGGGGCGCACCGTGCGCCGGACGGCCGCGTTCGGCGCGGGCCTGCTGGCGCTCTGGTCCCTGGCCGCGACCCCGCTGGTGCTGGTGCCGGGCGTGCCGCTGCTGATCGCGTACCTGGCGTACCTGCGCAGCGGCCGCCAGCGCGCCATGGAGCTGCGCGTGGAAGAGCTCCGCGCCGGCGAGGCGAACGCCCACTACGCGCGGTGGGAGGCCTCGCAGCCGGCGCACCGCACCCGGGGGCTGATGTACATGCTGATGGCGACGGGCGCCGCGCAGCTACCCTGGCTGCGCGAGTCAGTCGCGGCGGCGGGGATGGACCCGGCGCGCGTGCTGGACGGCGAGCCCTGGCGGGTGCTGTCCGGCGCGCTGCTCCACGGCAGTCCCATGCACTGGGTGATGAACTTCAGCGCGCTGGTCAGCCTGGGGCGCACCATGGAGGCGCGCGCGCCGGCGGCCTACGTGCCGCTGGTGTTCCTGGCGTCCGCGCTGACGGGCAGCCTGGCCAGCCTGTACCTGCCGCCGCACGTCGTGTCCGTGGGCGCGTCCGGCGGGCTGCTGGGGATGATGGGGTTCCTGCTGGTGCTGGCCCTGCGCCGCGCCGGGCACCTGCCGGAGGGCTTCGGCAGGCTGATGCGGACCAACCTCCTGCTGACCGCCGGCATCGGCCTGGTGGGGTTCATGTTCATCGACAACGCCGCGCACGGCGGGGGGCTGCTGGCGGGCGTGGCCATCGGCGCCGCCGCCATCCCCAACGGCGACCGCGTGCCGGAGTGGACCGGCGGCGCGCTGCTGGAGCGGGCGGGCCTGGCCGCGCAGGCCCTGCTCTGGGCCGCCACCGCCGCCACCGCCGCCGTCATCCTCACCCGCGTCCTCGGCTGACACGGAAGCAGGCGGCGCGCGCCGCCCCGTCCTTGCGATGCACGCGAAGCGGGGGAGGCGGATGACTCCGCCTCCCCCGCGCGTACTTCGTACTCCGTACCTCGTACTTCGTACTTTTTTCAGATGTCCTGGATCAGCGGCACGTCGAACGTGCCGGAGGTGATCTGGATGGCCGCGGGGTCCTCCTGCTCGAAGCCGCCGAACAGGTCCTCCGCCTCGAAGCTGAAGTCGCCCACCACGCGCCCGTCCTCCATGCGGGTGATGCGCAGCCGCCCGGCCACCGAGCTGTAGAGGATCTCCGGCTCCACGTCCTGCCCGTCCGGCACGCCCATCGCCAGGAGCAGCCCCACCGGGCAGTCGACGTCGTTGATGGTGCAGGTCACCTCGCCCACCGTGGGGTTCTCCATGAACAGGAGGACCTGGTTGGACAGGCCGCCCGGCAGCTCCTGGTTGGCCAGGACGATCAGGCCGATCTGCCCGCCCTGCACGTCCTGGTAGCCGAAGGCCCAGTCGGTCGTCTCCGCCCGCGACTCGCTGAAGCGGCCCTCCGCGGAGTAGGTGCCGGCGTCCGTGCCGGTGTAGGTGAAGTGCACGGAGCCGCTGCGCGAGCCCCCGGAGCCGGTGGAGTCCTTGCACGCGCCCAGGGCCAGCAGCGCGGCGCACGCCAGCGGGGCCACTCGGCGGGTGGATCGAAGGAAGGTCATGCGTCGCTTTCGTTGGGAGAAGGAAGGACCAGCGTGAACGCGGCCCCGCGGCCGCGGATGTTGCGCGCCAGCAGGTCGCCGCCCATGGCGCGGGCCAGCCGCCGCGCGATGGCCAGGCCCAGGCCGCTGCCCGGCTCGCGCTTGCTCTTGGTGCCCGCGGCGATCTGCAGGAACTCCTCGAACACCGCCTCTTCGCTGCCGGGGGGAATGCCCGGCCCCGTGTCGCGCACCTCGATGCGCATGTGCCCGTCGTCCGGGCGGGCGACGACGGCCACCTCGCCGCGGTCGGTGAACTTGACCGCGTTGGAGAGCAGGTTCACCAGGATCTGCCGCACGCGCGGCGCGTCCACCACCAGCCCGCGCTCGCGGTGCGGCTCCACGTCCGTGCGCAGGGTCAGCCCCTTGGCGGCGGCCTGCGGCTCCACCGTCACCAGCGCCTCGTCCAGCAGGTCGCCCAGCGACACGCGCTCCGCGTGGAACTCCATGCGGCCCGCGTCCAGCTTGGCCAGGTCCAGGATGTCGTTGACGAGCTGCGACAGGTGGCCGGACACCTGGCAGATGCGCTCCATCATCTCGTGCTGCCGCTCGTTCAGCTCGCCGACGATGCCGTCCTGCAGCAGCTCGCTGTATCCCACGATGGCGGTGATGGGGGTGCGCAGGTCGTGGCTCATGGCGCTGAAGAAGCGCTCGCGGCGGAAGGCCGCCTCTTCCATGCGCGCGTACTCCCACGCGTTGGCCAGCGCCGCCGCCATCTGCCGCCCCAGCAGCTCGGTGGTGCGCTCCGCCTCCGCGTCCACCCGCGCGCCGTCGCGCCAGCCCACCAGCAGGGTGCCGCGGCTCTCCCCGTCGCGCAGCAGCGGCGCCAGCACCCCCGCGCCCCCGTCCGGCAGCTCCACGCGCCGCACCTCCAGCCCGTCGCCCAGCACCAGCCGCTCCACCTCTTCCACCACCGCCTCGTCGGGCGCCGCCGCGTCCGCGGTCCACAGCGCCACCTGCCCCAGCAGCGGCGTGGCCAGGGCGGCCAGGTCCGGGTCCAGCAGCTCCGGCAGGCAGCCGCCCACCGTCTCCCAGATCTCGCCGGCGTCGCGCCGGCCGGCCGTGTCCGTGGCCAGCCGGCACAGCGACTCCAGGCGCTGCGCGCGCGTCTCCAGCGCGGACGTCGCGGGTTCGGGGAGCGTGGCGGGAGCGCCTTCGGTCATGCCTGGGCCTTCCGGGTGCGGACGGGTGGCGCGGTGCGGCGCGGGCGTGCAGGCTCGCGGGTGCCGGGCTATCTTGCCGCGCGACCGCCGCCGCAAAGACCCCCCGGACCGCCGAAAATGAGCCTTCCGCCGCTGCGCCTCAGGAAGAACGAAGATCGCAGGCTGCGTGCCGGGCACCTGTGGGTGTTCAGCAACGAGGTGGACGTGGACCAGACGCCGCTGACTGCCTTCCAGCCGGGCGAGCCGGCGGAGGTGCAGGACGCCCGCGGGGCGCCGCTGGGCACCGCCTACGTCAACCCGCGCTCGCTCATCGCCGCGCGGCTGGTCAGCCGCCAGCGCAACCGCCCGCTGGACCGCGACCTGCTGGCGCGCCGCCTGGCCCGCGCCCTGGCGCTGCGCGAATCGCTCTTTCCGCGCCCCTTCTACCGCCTGGCCTTCGGCGAGAGCGACGGACTGCCCGGCCTGGTCGTCGACCGCTTCGGCGATCACCTCGTCGCCCAGGTCACCACCGCGGGGATGGAACGCGTAACGGAGGACGTTCTTGCCGCCCTGGACGAGACACTCCGCCCCGCGGGCGTCCTGCTGCGCAACGACACCTCCGGCCGCGCGCTGGAGGGGCTGGAGTCGTACGTCCGCGTGGGGATGGGCGAGGTGCCGGAGGTGCTGCCGCTGGAGGAGAACGGCGTGCGCTTCGAGGCGCCGGTGGGCGGGCAGAAGACGGGGTGGTTCTACGATCACCGGATGAATCGCCTGCGGCTGGCGTCGTACGCCCGCGGCCGGCGGGTGCTGGACGTGTTCTCGTACATCGGCGGCTGGGGGGTGCAGGCCGCCGCGGCGGGCGCGGCGCAGGTGGTGTGCGTGGACGCCTCCGCCCCCGCGCTGGAGGCGGTGGGCCGCAACGCCGCACTGAACGGCGTGGAGGACCGCGTCGCCACGCGCAAGGGCGACGCCTTCCACGTGCTGCAGGCGCTGGCCGCGGACGGGGAGCGCTTCGGGGTGGTGGTGCTGGATCCCCCGGCGTTCATCAAGCGCAGGAAGGACCAGAAGGCGGGCGAGGAGGCGTACCGCCGCGCCAACCAGCTCGCCATGGAGCTGCTGGAGCCGGACGGCATCCTGGTGTCCGCGTCGTGCTCGTACCACCTGCACCGCGAGGCCCTGCAGGACGCCATGCTGCGCGCCAGCCGCCGCCTGGGCCGCGAGCTGCAGGTCCTGGAGGAGGGGCACCAGGGCCCGGACCATCCCGTGCACCCGGCCATCCCGGAGACGGCGTATCTCAAGGCGTTCTTCGGGCGCGTGGCTTGAACTGCAGGGGACAGGGAACAGGTTACAGGTTACAGCCGGCGGATCGCTGTGGACGGGCAGGCTGTAACCGCGTGAACTGCAGGTACAGGGAACAGGTTACAGCCGGCGGATCGCTGTGGACGGGCAGGCTGTAACCTGTCCCCTGTAACCTGTAACCTGCAGTTCCCTCACCGGCGGAGGCCGAGCGTCACACCGATGTGGAACGTCATCAGGTCCGTGTCGCTGCGCTGGGGATACAGGGTCAGGGTGCCGTCGTCGTTGTCCTGGATGTCGCCCTCGCGCAGGTACTCCGCGACGCCGTTGTTGCGCCACTTGATGCCCAGGTCCATGCTGATGGGCACGCGGCCGCTGGTGATGGGCAGGTACGCCCCCGCGCCGGCGCCCCAGGAGTACGTCCCGTCGTCGAAGTTGGTGGTGGTCGCGAACGGCTCGTCGTAGTAGTCGTACGACGAGCCGGAGACGGACGACTGCGTGTAGATGTACGAGTAGCCCGCGTAGGCGTTGACGTAGGGCTGGAAGCGCCCGGAGGGCACGCCGATCTGCGGGCCGATGCCGAAGAAGGCGATGTTGTTGCTGGTGGTCAGGTCCACCCAGATGCGGTGGCCCACCGTCTCGCTGAGCGGCACGTGCTGGCGCTCGTACCCGTACAGCAGCAGCCCGCCGTCGATTCGGAGCGCCAGCCACCCCGCGTCGTCCAGGCGGTGCAGGAAGCTCAGCTCCCCGCCGATGCCGCCCTCCACCTGCTGCGCGAACTCGCCCGTGGGCTGCGCCAGGGTCAGGTTGAGGCCGAAGAAGCTGCGGGCGGGGGGCGCCTCGTACCAGGCCTCCTCTTCGTCCTCCCAGTCGTCGTCGTCCTGGGCGATGAGGGGTACCGGGGCCAGCAGGAGCGCGGGGAGCAGGAGCAGGAGCCGGGAGCGCATCGTCGCCTCCGCTGCGGGGAGAGGGGGGATGGGAAACGGGGATCAGGCTACAGGTACGGCGGCGGCCTGCCGTTGGATTCCCGCATGCGCAGGACCGCCCGCCGTAACCTGTAGCCTGTCCCCGGTTCCCCGCGGTCCTACCGGCTCAGGCCCACGCTGAAGCCGATGTGGAACGTCATCAGGTCCGTGTCGCTGCGTACCGGGAACAGCGTGATGGTGCCGTCCTCGTTGTCCTGGATGTCGCCCTCGCGCAGGTACTCCGCGACGCCGCTGTTGCGGTACTTGACGCCGATGTCCAGCGAGATGGGCTGGTGCCCGCCGCGGAGGGGCACGTAGATCCCCGCGCCGAAGCCGTGCGCCGGCGTCCAGTCGTCGAAGTTGGTGGTGGCGGCGAACTCCTCGTCGTACGCCGTGCCCTCCACCGACGACTGCGTGAAGAGGTACGAGTAGCCCACGTAGGCATTGGCGTACGGGCGGATGCGGCCGTCCGGCACGCCGATCTGCGGGCCGATGCCGATGAAGGCGATGTTGTTGGACGTCTCCAGGTCCACCAGGATGCGTCCGCCGATGGTCTCGCTCAGCGGCACGCGCTGCCGCTCGTGGCCGTACATCAGGAAGCCGCCGTCCACCCGCAGCGCGAACCATCCGTCGCGGTCCAGGCGGTGCACGTAGTTCAGCTCGCCGCCGGCGCCCCAGTCCACGTACTGCGCGAACTCGCCCCGCGGCTCGGCAAAGGTCAGGCTGCCGCCAAAGAAGCCGCCGGTGGGGCGGCGGTCGTGGTATTCGTAGTCGTCTTCGTCTTCCCAGTCGTCGTCCTGGGCCAGGACGGCGGAGGGCGCGAGCAGGAGCGCGCCGAACAGGAGCAGGAGCGGGGAACGCATGATCGCCTCAGGGCGTGTGGTGTTGGGAGGGGCCGGATGCCGCGGGCCGGGACCGCCGCGGACGCCGACGCATTGAGCAACGCCGGTGCCCGCCGTGGCCCAAAGTGCATCTCGTTGCGCCGCATCGGCTTGGCCGCGGAAGGGGGGATGCGGCCGCGGAGGCGCTGACCGTTTTTCAGGACAATCGCCCCGCGCGGCGTGCTACGCCCGCGGGAATCACTTCGCAGCGAGGGAGGACAGGATGGCGGTGGAGATCAGCGGGCGGTACGTCGGCAACAAGAAGATGGAGCTGCGGCACGGACCGTCGGGGGCGGAGATCCGCACGGCCGCGCCGGTGGACAACAACGGCGACGGCAGCTCGTTCTCGCCCACGGACCTGCTGGCGGCGTCGCTGGGCGCGTGCATGGTGACGGTGATGGCCATCTTCGCGGAGAAGAACGGCATCCCGTTCGAGGACGCGGGGTTCGTGCTGGAGAAGCACATGATCGCCGACCCGCGCCGGGTGGACGCCATCCCCGTGCGCATCCGGATGCCCCGCGGGCTGGCGGCGGACCAGCGGACCAGGCTGGAGCGCGTGGCCCTGACCTGCCCCGTCCACCGCAGCCTCCTTCCCGAGATCCGCAAGGACGTGCAGTTCGTCTACGAGGATTGAGGCGGGACCGCTCTCGATGATCCCGCGCTTCATGGGATCGGCCGCCTCTCGAATCGTACGATGCCTGCCGAGCCGCGTGCGGTGCATGCGGAGATCGGCGAGCAGCGCAGGCCATCCTTGCAAGAGGAGGCCCCCTGCCCCCGCCCCGCAGGCTGTACCCTGTAACCTGTACCCTGTAACCTCAACCTCCCCTCCCCGGCGCGTTCCTCGCCGACCCTCCCCCGACTTCGGGGGAGGGTTGTTCGTGTCCCGGGACGATGCGTCCGCGTGTGGACAGACGGTCTCCCCCTCTCCCGCGGCGCGGGCGGAGACGCGTTAGCCGCGCGCGAGCGTTCGTGCGGCGCGGGGGAGGGGGCCGGGGGGTGGGGCCCCGCGCAGGTGCCCGCAACGCCACGACGAACCCTCCCGCATCGCTCCCGCTGCCCCCGTCCCTCTCCTTCGGCGACGCTCCGCCGGGTGCGCGAGGGAAAAACGGGAGCGCACCCGCGGGTGCGTGGGGTGGCGCGTTTGCCCCGCCGATGCTAAGCCCCTGCGCCAAACGGACGTAGGCCGTCCGGAAACGGGTTGACGGATACTTTCCGACGGTTTAGATTCTGCGCTCCACGGCTACAGGGCTGGCGTCTAAGGTGTGCCTTCCGCTCACTTTGCGAGGGGCGCCGCCCGCGCGGTCCCGCCGTCTTTCCAGCACCACCCAGCTTCATTCTCTCCTTCCGCACCAAGGCACCCCGGCCGCGAGGCCGGTCCGCAAAGCCAGGGATCTCTCGTAGACCGCCCGGCTGCCCGAAGGAGGCCGCTCCCGGCGCGATGCCGGTACCCGCCCGTTTCTGGAGGTCCACCCGATGAAGCGCAGGTTCGCTCCCGTCGTGATCGCCGCCGCCGGCCTTGCCGCGTGCGCCGACCAGATGCCCACCGACACGCTCAAGGTCACGGCCCCCGGCCGGACGCCGGAGTCGTTCGAGGTGGGGCAG
>DASTLD010000611.1:0-6870 GCA_035715345.1 Longimicrobium sp. | reverse complement strand
TGGTGGCGGTGCGCGTGCGCTTCGACCGCGAGACCGTCAGCCGGCGCCGCGGCGGCCGGGCGCTGTACCCCAGCCGCCGCGAGGTGCGGCTGCTGGACGACGCGGGGCGGACCTACCTGCCGTCGC
Organism: Longimicrobium sp.; assembly: GCA_035715345.1. Taxonomy (GTDB): domain Bacteria; phylum Gemmatimonadota; class Gemmatimonadetes; order Longimicrobiales; family Longimicrobiaceae; genus Longimicrobium. Next base: position 6,744 of record DASTLD010000611.1, on the reverse strand, counting down.
CGGAGGGGCTGCGGGCGCTCGAGTCCATGGGCGCCCCGCAGCCGCCCCTGTCGCGCCCCCTGCGGCCGGGCGAGGCGTACGTGACCCGGCTGGTGTTCGACCTGCCGGCCGATGCGCGCGGCCGGCGCCTGCTGATCCGGGAGAAGGACCTCGTGACCCGCTTCCTGATCGGCCACGAGAACAGCCCCTTCCACCCCGCCGTCGCCTTCCGCGTCGGCAACGAAAGGAGTGCGCCGTGAGCGGGACCGTCACTCCCCACGGGATCGTCTCCCATCCCGACGCCGGGGCCCCCGCGCGGATGGGGGAGCGCGCGCGCACCGGGCTGGGCGTGGCGGGCGCCGCCGCGGGCCTGGGCGTTGCGGGCGACGTGCTGCTGCGCGCCACGCCGTGGGGGCTGAACCTGGCCCTGTGGACGCTGGGGCTGGTGGGCGCGGCGGCGGCACTGCGCGCGTGGGCGGAGAGCGACGAGGGCGCGGTGGGGTGGATGCCGCTGGCCGCGGGCGTGGCCGCGCTCACCGCCTGGCGCGACTCGCCCACGCTCAAGGCGCTGGACCTGTGGGCGCTGGCGGTCATCCTGGGCCTGGCGATGGTGAGCGCGCGCGGGGGCCGGGTGCGCCTGGCGGGCATCGCCCACCACGTGGTGGGGCTGGCGGCATCGCTGGCGGATGCGCTGATCGGCGCCGCGGCGCTGCTCTTCCGCGACGTGCGCTGGGGGGAGCTGACCGGCCGCGGCTCGCGCCAGGCGCTGGCGGCGCTGCGGGGCGTGCTCATCGCCCTGCCGCTGCTGCTGCTGTTCGGCGGGCTGCTGGCCTCCGCGGATGCGCGCTTCGAGCGGATGCTGGAGGGGCTGGTGGTGTTCGACCCCGGCGCCACCCTCGCGCACGTGACCTTCGCGGCGATGTTCGCGTGGCTGGCCGCCGGCGTCCTGCGCACGCTGGTCGTGGGCGGCGTGGAGCACGGGGCGGAGCTGCCGCGGCCGCGCGCGCTCACGCTGGGCATCGTGGAGGCGGGGACGGCTCTGGCGCTGCTGGACGCGCTCTTCCTCTCCTTCGTCCTGGTGCAGATCCCCTACTTCTTCGGCGGGGCGGACGCGGTGCGCGCGGCGGGGTCGCCCAGCTACGCGGAGTACGCGCGGCGCGGCTTCTTCGAGCTGGTGGCGGTGTCGGCCATGGTGCTGCCCATGCTGCTGTTCGCGGACTGGGCGGTGCGGCGCGAGCGGCGGGTGCACGCGCGCGCGTTCCGCGTGCTGGCGGGCGTGCAGGTGGGGCTGCTGTTCGTGATCATGGGCTCCGCGCTGCACCGCATGCGGCTGTATCAGCAGGCGTACGGGCTGACCGAGCTGCGGCTGTACACCACGGCGTTCATGCTGTGGCTGGCGGTGGTGTTCGGCTGGTTCGCGTGGACGGTGCTGCGCGGCGAACGGCAGCGCTTTGCCTGGGGCGCGCTGGTGACCGCGCTGGAGGCCGTGGTGCTGCTGCACGTGGTGAACCCCGATGCGGCCATCGTCCGCGCCAACGCGGCCCGTCCGGACGCGGGGACGCGCTTCGACGCGGCGTACGCGGCCTCGCTCAGCGCGGACGCGGTGCCGCCGCTGCTGGCCGCGCTGGACCGCGTGCCCGGGCCGGCGCGCTGCCGTGCGGCCGAGCGCCTGCTGGCGCGGTGGAGCGGAGAAGGGCAGGACTGGCGGAGCTGGAGCGCCTCGCGCGCCCGCGCCGTGCGGCTGGTGCAGCGGCGCGCGCCCGAGCTGCGCCGGATGCAGTGCGATCCGACGCCCGTCCGCGCGAAAGTGGCTGATTACAGGACGCCGTCATCCTGAACGGTGTCATCCTGAGGGAGCGCCGCGCGAAAGCTCAACGAATGCGCGGTGTTCCGGCGCGACCGAAGGATCTTCTCGCCCTGCGCAGGGGCTCGTCGTCGCGCGGGAAGCAGGGCATGCACCGCCGCGCGCGGCGAGCCCGTGCGAACGCGGGCAAGATCCTTCGGTCGGCGCCATAGGCCGTTGTGGCGAAAGGGGTTGCGCGGCGCCTCCCTCAGGATGACAGGCAGGGCGGACTCGGGGATCAGCGCACCATCACTCGCGAAAAGACGGGGCCCCGCCAGCGTTGGCGGGGCCCGTTTGTGTCGCCCATCGCGGTCGGCCAGCCCGGTGCCTGAAACCGATTGGCAGGTGGAAACGTTTGAGGCGTGTCACCTCGACCAAATCCATCCGCCTGCACTCCCGTGTTCTTGTGCGAACCCGTCAACTCCTCATCGTCCCGCTGATGCTGTCCGCAGCACCGGCCGCCGCGCAGACCGACGCCGCCGCGCGCGTGGACTCGCTCTTTGCCGCCTGGAACAAGCCGGACTCGCCCGGGTGCGCCGTGGGCCTGTCGCAGAACGGGCGCACCGTCCTTTCCCGCGCGTACGGCAGCGCCAACCTGGAGCATGGCATTCCCAACACGCCGGAGACGGTGTTCGAGGCCGGCTCCGCCAGCAAGCAGTTCACGGCGGCGGCCATCGTGCGGCTGGCGCGGCAGGGCAAGCTGTCGCTGGACGACGACGTGCGGCGCTACGTGCCCGAGGTGCCGGACTACGGCACCACCATCACCCTGCGACACCTGCTGAACCACACCAGCGGCCTGCGCGACTGGGGAAGCGTGATGCAGCTGGCCGGCTGGCCGCGCGGCACGAAGATCTACACGCACGCGCACGCGCTGGACGTCATCAGCCGCCAGCGCTCGCTCAACTTCACGCCCGGGACGGAGTTCTCCTACAGCAACACGGGCTACAACCTGCTGGCCATGGTCGTGGACCGCGTCAGCGGGATGAGCTTTGCCGAGTTCACCCGCCGCGAGCTGTTCGAGCCCCTGGGGATGACCCGGACGGAGTGGCGCGACGACTTCACGCGCACGGTGCGCGGCCGCGCGTACGCCTACGCCTGGGCCGGCGGCGCGTGGCGGCTGCAGATGCCGTACGAGAACGTGCACGGCAACGGCGGCCTGCTGACCACGGTGGGCGACCTGCTGCGCTGGAACCAGGCGCTGGATTCCGGCACCATCGCCGGGCTGGACACGCTGGATACGCCGGGCGTGCTGTCCAGCGGGCGCAGGATCGACTACGCGCTGGGGCTGTACCTGAACGACTTCCAGGGCGTGCGCGAGGTGAGCCACGGCGGCGCCACGGGAGGCTATCGCGCGTACCTGGCCCGCTACCCCGAGACCGGCGTCTCCGTGGCGCTGCTCTGCAACGCGAACAACGTGAACCCGGAGCTGGCCACGCGCGCGGCCGCCCTCTTCATGGCGGACCGCCTGCGCCCGCCGCCCGCCCCCGGCCCGGTCACCCCCGTGGCGGTGGAGGCGGCGGACCTGGAGCGGCGCGTGGGGCTGTACCGCGCCCGGCCCACGGGCGCGCCGCTGCGGATCGCGATGGCGGACGGAAGGCTGCGGACCGGCGGCGGCACGGAGCTGGTGCCCGCGAGCCGTGGCGTGTTCCGCTTCGGGGCATCGCCGACGCGCCTGGAGTTCGTGGACGGGCCGCCGGTGCAGCTCCGCATCGTGTACCCGAACGCCGACACGGTGATGTACGATCCCGTCGCGGCGGCGGACACCAGCGCGGCCAACCTGGCATCGTACGCCGGCGAGTATCGCAGCGACGAGGCGGAGGCCACCTACACGGCGGCCGTCGTGGACGGCGCCGTGGTGCTGCGGATGCGCCCGGACATCACCTTCCGCCTCCAGCCCGTCTACGCCGACGCGTTCCAGGGGCCGGGCGGATCGATCGTGCGCTTCATCCGCGGCGCGGACGGGCGCGTGCAGGCCTTCACCATCGGCACCGAGCGCGTCCGCGAGCTGCGCTTCGACCGCGTGGGGAGATGAAGGACGAGCGGGGACGGCGCTCGGCGGGACCGCACCCGGGGCGCCGTGCCCGCGCTCACCTCACTTCATCGGTTCGATGGGGCACTGCAGCCACGGATCGCCCGACTGGTTGCCGCACTCCCACTCGAAGCACGTCCACTCGTTGCACGTGTACTCGAAGCACGTGCCCGCACACGACTGGTACCAGCACGTCTCGCCGCACGTCCAGTCGAGGTGGCACGTGTCCCAGCACCGCGAGCCGTAGCAGCTGTACACGCACGTCTCGCGGCCGGGGCAGGTCTCGCCGGGCAGCGTCTGGCATTCGCACGAGCAGTGGTCGTGCGCCCGCACGGTACCGCGCTCGGCCTCCGCGGAGGCGGTCTCGAACGATTCGACCTGCAGGTCGTCCAGGTTCAGCGTCAGCTTCTTCATGGGTCGTCCTCCTACTGGGGGGTGAGAGCCGGGATGCGGTCCCGCCTTTCGGCACGCGAAGGCACCATGGTGCGGAGAGCCGCGCAGGCATGACAGACGTTTCTACAGTATATGTCGGGAAGAGATGAGTTCAAAGCCTCTCGTTCGACTGCTACCGCGGGGTCGCGGCGGTGCTTTGCGCGGGATCGCGGCGCTTCCTCAAGACAACCGAGCACCTTCCGCTCATCCTGCCGAAAAGCGTCTCCAGCACCGTAGCCGACCGGCTCCGGAACCGCACCGGCTCCGACGCCGGCATGGGCGAAGCAACGTGCCCCTCTTGCACCGGCCTGCTCCCGTCCGGAGTCTCGTGTGAACGCCGCGCCCTGCCCTCACCCGATTGCGATCGGCCCGGTCGCGGTAGACGCGCGAAAACGAGAGCGGCGCCGTCCCGGGTGGGGCGGCGCCGCTCTGGCGTCGGGTGCGATCCGCGGGTCAGAAGCGGAAGGAGAGGCCCAGGCGCAGGAGCAGGATGTTGGACGAGCGCTCGTCGTACTCCAGCACGACGGTGTCGTCGTCCAGCACGTCGCTGAACACGACCTCGTCGCGCTCGCGCATCACGTCCTGGTCCCAGAAGGTCAGGTAGTCCTCCAGGCCGATCTGCAGCGCCAGCCCGCGCGTGCCGATCCGCGTCACCGCGTCCACGCCCATGTTGATCGCGAAGTGGCGCGCGGTGTGGCCCACGCTCTCGTCCAGCCCCTCGATGTCCGCGTAGTTCATCCACACCACGGCCGGCGCCGCGTACACGAACGCCGCAGGGTGGAAGCGCCGCTCGTCGGGGATGGGGTCCGGCAGGCGGTAGGCCAGGCCCACCTTGAACATGGTCACCGCCGGCCCGTCGCCGAAGAACGACTCCGTGACGTCGTTGCTGGTGACGTTCAGCACGTCCTGGTCGCTGGCCGTGTAGGCGATGGACGCCACCGCGCTCAGCGGGCCGCGGATGCGGGCCTCGGCGTTCAGCCCGAAGGCCGCGCCGCCGCCGCGGTCCTCGTTGACCGCCACCTGGCTGCCGTCGCCGGTGATGACGAAGTACTCGCCGGACGCGTAGGGCACGCGCAGGCCCACGAACGGCGTGAGGGCAAAGCGGGCGGTAGGCAGCAGCTCCGGCGGCGGCTCGGGGGTGAACGAGCCCTGCGCGGCGGCGGGGGCGGGGACGGCCAGCGCCGCCGCCAGTACGAGCACACCGAATTTCATCGGTTTCCTCCCGGGTGGGCGAAGAAGGGGAAGGCTTCTTCGGAGGGATGTTCGGGTGATTGCCGGAGAAGATAGTGCGGGTCTTTCCGCCGGGAAAGATTTCTGCGCTCGGTGTGCGCCTTCGCGGGGCGATGAAGTGCCCAGTGCCTAGTGCCTAGTGCCTAGTGCCTGGTGCCCAGTTGGGCCAGCGCATCCTCGGTCACGGTGGTCGGCGTGCGGGGCAGGCACGCCACGTCGAAGCGGGGGATGAGGTCCGCGGGGCGCACCGGCTCACCCTCATCCGCCAGGCCGCAGGTAGAGGCGAGCCAGCCGACGACGGATTCAGGGCGCACGCCGGATGCGCGCAGGTCGGAGAGGGAGACCGCGCCGTGGCGCTTGGCCAGCCGCTCGCCGTCGGGGCCCAGCAGCAGCGGCACGTGCAGGAAGTGGGGGATGGGCAGCTCCAGCGCGCGGTAGAGCAGGATCTGCCGCGCGGTGGACGACAGCAGGTCCGCCCCGCGCACCACGTGGGTGATGCCCATCGCCGCGTCGTCCACCACGACGGCGATCTGGTATGCGGCCACGCCGTCCTTGCGACGCACCACGAAGTCGCCCGTCTCTGCGGAGGGATCGAAGCAGCAGCGCCCGGCCAGCCCGTCGTCGAAGCAGACCTCATCGCCCTCCGTCCGCAGCCGCAGCGCGAACAGCGAGCGTCCGTGCGCCGTGAGCGATGGCACGCGCGGATCGACGATGCGCTCGCGGCAGGTGCCGGGGTAGCGCGGGCCCTCCTCGCCTGCGTGCGGCGCGCTGGCCGCGGCGGCGATGTCGCGGCGCGAGCATGAGCACTCGAACAGCATCCCCCGCTCCGCCAGCCGCCGCAGCGCCTGCTCGTACCGCTCCTGCCGCTGCGACTGGACGTAGGGCGCGAACGGCCCGCCGGCGTCCGGCCCTTCGTCCCAGTCCAGCCCCAGCCAGCGCAGCTCGGCGAGCTGCTGCTCCATCAGCCCCGGCCGCACGCGCCCGAAGTCCAGGTCTTCCACGCGCATCACGAACGCGCCGCCGGCCGCGCGCGCGTGCAGCCACGCCAGCAGCGCCGTGCGCGCGTTGCCCAGGTGCAGCGACCCGGTGGGGCTCGGAGCGAATCGTCCGCGGAGCATGCGGAAAACTGTGCACGCGGTGCGGGCGCGGCAACGGAGCGCAGAAGCTACAAGCAGGGATCCGCGCGTCCCTCGGAGGTCCGCGCGCGGACGGAGGCCCCCACCCGCTCGCT
>DASTLD010000610.1:0-5480 GCA_035715345.1 Longimicrobium sp. | reverse complement strand
CGTGCTGCTGACGCAGGCGTCGCTGGCGGAGCGGTTCTCCGGCGCAGCGGTGCCGCGCATCCGCGTCGACGCCGACGCGGCCGGCTGGGCGCACCGGCTGGAAACGGATCCCGCGCGCGGCGCGCTGACGCCGGAGCACCTGGCGTACGTCATCTACACCTCCGGCTCCACCGGCCGGCCCAAGGGGGTGATGAACCAGCATCGCACGCTGGTGAACCGCCTGGCCTGGGGCCGCCGGGCGTGGGAGATCGATGCCGGCGAGGCGGTGCTCTGCAAGACCTCGCTGAGCTTCGACGGCCACGTGCGCGAGATCTTCCTCCCGCTGACGGCGGGCGGGCGCGTGGTGCTGGCCCGGCCCGGCGGGCACCGCGACCCGTCGTACCTGCTGGAGGTCGTCGCCCGCGAGGGCGTCACCACGGTCAACCTGGTGCCGTCGCTGCTGCAGGTGCTGCTGGACGCGCCGCAGGTGGACGAGCTGCGAGGCCTGCGGCGGGTGCTCTGCGGCGGCGAGGCGCTGCCGGGCGCGCTGCTGGAGCGCTTCCGCGCGGCGCTGCCCGGGGTGGAGCTCCACAACCTCTACGGCCCCTCCGAGGCGGCGACCGCCGTCACCTGGCCGCGCTGCCGGGCGGAGGCGGGGCGCGCCGCCGTGCCCATCGGCGGTCCGAGCGCCAACGCGCGCGTCTACGTGCTGGACGGGGCGGGGGAGCCGGTGCCCGTGGGCGTGGCCGGGGAGCTGTACATCGGCGGCGTCCCCGTGGCGCGCGGCTACCTGGGCCGCGCGGCGCTGACGGCGGAGCGCTTCGTCCCCGATGCCTTCGGCGGCGAGCCGGGGGCGCGGCTGTACCGCACGGGAGACGTGGTGCGGTGGCTGGCGGACGGGCGGCTGGACTTCGTGGGGCGCGGCGACGCGCAGGTCAAGGTGCGCGGCTTCCGCGTGGAGCCGGGCGAGATCGAGGGCCGCCTGCGCGAGCACGCCGGCGTGCGCGAGGCCGTCGTCCTGGTGCGCGAGGACGTGCCCGGCGACCGGCGCCTGGTGGCCTACTGCGTGGCGGACGCGGCGGTGCAGGTGGATTCGCTGCGGGCGCACCTGGCCGAGCGCCTGCCGGAGTACATGGTGCCGGCGGCGTACGTGCGGCTGGACGCGCTGCCGCTGACGCCCAGCGGCAAGCTGGACCGCCGGGCGCTGCCGGCGCCGGAGGGGGACGCGTACGTCTCCCGCGAGTACGAGGCGCCGGTGAACGAGACCGAGGAGGCGCTGGCGGAGATCTGGGCCGAGGTGCTGCGCGTGGAGCGGGTGGGGCGCCGGGACGACTTCTTCGACCTGGGCGGACACTCGCTCCTGGCGGTGCAGGTGGTCTCGCGGGTGCGGCAGGCCCTGGGGGTGGAGCTCCCGCTGGGCGAGGTGTTTGCCCGGCCCGTGCTCCAGGACCTGGCGCAGGAGGTCGTCGACGCCCAGCTGGCCCAGTTCGATCCGGACGAGATCGCGGAGCTGGCCGCGCTGCTCGGCGAACCGGCCTTCGCGTGAGGGAACGGCCGCCGGGGAGCGGGACCGGTCCGCCGGTCCCGCCGGGGGCTGGCACGAAACGGCGGATTCTGATAGACTTGATGCATCTCACGACCACACCAGGGGATCGCACGACCCGGGCATGACCGCGCCCGGGGTCTCCCCCGCTCGCGTCCGGGCCCGCCGCCCGGGTGCGTGCTCCCAGACCCGTCGGTAGTCCTCCCGCTCTGGCGAGCCAGCCGGCTCGCCATTCACCGCCTTCGTGCGTCCGGAGAGGAATCGCGGCCGCACCGGCATGCGCCGGTGGGGCGGCAACGCGCTGTACCGTGAGCAGGCGCCCGTGCCCGTGGCGCCGCACTCCACCCCGTATTGGGACCGACCGTAGCCTGATGAAATCCGCCGTAGCCCTGGCCGGCCTGACGCTGGCGCAGCGGAGTGAGCTCCTGAGCCTGGCGCGGGCGCGCGACCTTGCCCGCCGCGGGTCGCAGCTCTCGCCCATCGAGCCCGCCCCGCGGGACGGACGGGTGCCGCTCTCGTTCGCCCAGCAGCGGCTGTGGTTCCTGGCGCAGCTGCGGGACCTGGGCAGCACGTACCACATCCACCGCGCCGTGCGGCTGCGCGGCGGCCTGGACCGCGCGGCGCTGGGGCGGGCGCTGGACCGCATCGTGGCCCGCCACGAGGCGCTGCGGACCACCTTCGCCGAGGTGGACGGCGTCCCCGAGCAGCGCATCGCGCCGGCGGACGCGGGGTTCCACCTCGTGGAGCACGACCTGGCCGGCCGGGCGGACGCCGCGGCGGAGCTCGAGCGGCTGGCGGCGGACGAGGCGCACGCGCCCTTCCACCTGGAGCGGGGACCGCTCATCCGCGGGCGGCTGGTCCGGCTGGCCGAAGCGGAGCACGTGCTGCTGCTGACCATGCACCACATCGTCAGCGACGGCTGGTCGATGGGGGTGCTGACCCGCGAGCTGGACGCGCTCTACGGCGCCTTCCGCCGCGGCGAGCCGGACCCGCTCCCCGCGCTGCCGGTCCAGTACGCCGACTACGCCGTCTGGCAGCGGCGCTGGGTGGAGGGCGACGTCCTCCAGGCGCAGGCGGAGTACTGGACGCGGACCCTGGGCGATGCCCCCGAGCTGCTGGAGCTGCCCACGGACCGCGCGCGGCCGGCGCAGATGGACCCCTCGGCCGGGCACGTGGCGGTGGAGCTGGACGAGGAGCTCACCGCGGCGCTCAAGGCCCTGTCGCGGCGGAACGGCACCACGCTGTTCATGACGCTGCTGGCCGGCTGGGCGGCCGTGCTGGGCCGGCTGTCGGGACAGGCGGACGTGGTGGTCGGCACCCCCGCGGCGGGGCGCGGGCGCCCGGAGATCGAGGGGCTGATCGGCTTCTTCGTCAACACGCTGGCCCTGCGCGTCGACCTTTCCGGCGCGCCCACGGTGGCGGAGCTGCTGGGGCGGGTAAAGGACCGCGCCGTGCAGGCGCAGCAGCACCAGGACATCCCGTTCGAGCAGGTGGTGGAGCGGGTGGACCCGGTCCGCAGCCTGTCGCACACCCCCCTCTTCCAGGTGCTGTTCGCCTGGCAGGACACGGCCCAGGGGGACGGGCTGTCGCTGGACGGGCTGGAGAGCGGCCGGGCGGCCGCGGTGTCGTCGCAGGCGCAGGCCAACCGGGACCTGTCGCTCTCGCTGCGCGAGTCGGGCGGCCGCATCGTCGGCGGCCTGATGTACGCGGCGGCGCTCTTCGACCGGGCGACGGTGGAGCGCTGGGTGGGCTACCTGCGGCGGGCGCTGCGGGAGATGGCGGCGGACGAGCAGCGGCCCGTGGAGCGGCTGGCCATCCTTCCCGCGGACGAGCGCGCGCGGGTGCTGGAGGAGTGGAACCGCACGGAGGCGGACTACCCGCGCGAGTCGTGCATCCACGAGCTCTTCGCGGCCCGGGCGGCGCAATCGCCGGACGCGACGGCGGTGGTGTTCGAAGGGGAGCAGCTGAGCTACGCGGAGCTGGACCGGCGGGCCAACCGGCTGGCGCACCACCTCCGCGCGCTGGGCGTGGGGCCCGACGTGCGGGTGGGCATCTCCGTCGAGCGCGGCCCGGAGATGATGGTGGGGCTCCTGGCCATCCTCAAGGCGGGCGGGGCCTACGTCCCGCTCGACCCGTCGTACCCGGGAGACCGGCTGCGCTACATGCTGGACGACAGCGCGCCCGCCGCCCTCCTGACCCACGGGCCGCCCGCCGCCTGCTTTGCCGGCGGCGGCGTTCCCGCCGTCGACCTGGCGGACCCCGCCCCGTGGGCGCATCACCCCGCCACCGCGCCCGCGCTGCCGGAGCTGACGCCCGACCACCTCTGCTACGTCATCTACACCTCCGGCTCCACCGGCCGTCCCAAGGGCGTGGCCAACCGGCACCGGGCTGTGGCGAACCTGCTCGCGTGGAGCCAGGAGACCTGGCGGCTGCGGCCGGGCGAGGCGGTGCTGCAGCGGATCTCGTCCAGCTTCGACGTGTCGGTGCGCGAGCTGTTCTGGCCGCTGGTGACGGGCGCCCGGATCGTGATGGCGCGCCCCGGGAGCCACGGCGACCCGGACTACCTGGTGGACCTGATCCGCCGCGAGCGGATCGGCACGGCGGTCATGGCGCCGCTGCTGCAGGCCTTCGTGGAGCACCCCGGCGCGGCGGCGTGCACGTCGCTGGAGCGCGTCATCAACGGCGGCGAGGCGCTGCCGGCCTCCGTGGCGCGGCGGTTCCTCGAGGTGCTGCCGGGTGCGGCGCTCTACCAGATGTACGGCCCCACGGAGGCCACCGTGGCCGCGGCCGGGTTCCGGTGGACGCCGGACTTCGCGGAGGCCGCCGCGCCCATCGGCCGGCCGCTGCCCAACACGCGGATCTACGTCCTGGACGCCGCGGGCCAGCCGGTGCCCACCGGCGTGGCGGGGGAGATCTGCATCGGCGGGTCGGGCCTGGCGCGCGGCTACCTGGACCGCCCGGCGCTGACGGCCGAGCGCTTCGTGGCCGATCCCTTCTCCGCCGAGCCCGGCGCGCGGATGTACCGCACCGGCGACGTGGGCCGCTGGCGGCCGGAGGGCACGCTGGAGTTCCTGGGCCGCGGCGACGGCCAGGTCAAGGTGCGCGGCTACCGCATCGAGACGGGCGAGATCGAGGCGCGGCTGGCGGAGCACGCCGGGGTGCGCGAGGCGGTGGTGGCGGTCCGGGAAGACACGCCGGGCCAGCAGCGCCTGGTGGCGTACTGGGTGGGCCAGGCGGTGCAGGCGGAGGCGCTGCGGGCGCACGTGCGCGAGCGGCTGCCGGAGCACATGGTCCCGGCGGCCTGCGTGCGGCTGGAAGCGCTGCCGCGCACGGCGACCGGCAAGGTGGACCGCAGGGCGCTCCCCGCGCCGGAGGGCGACGCCTTCGCGGCGCGGGCGTACGAGCCGCCCGCCGGCGAGACGGAGCAGGCGCTGGCGGACGTCTGGGCCGAGGTGCTGGGCGTGGAGCGGGTGGGCCGCCGCGACCACTTCTTCGAGCTGGGCGGCCACTCGCTGCTGGCCGTGCAGGTGATCTCGCGCGTCCGGCAGGTGCTGCACGCGGACGTGGCCCTGGGCCAGGTCTTTACCCTTCCCGTGCTGGCGGACTTTGCCCGGGCGCTGGAGACGGCGGCGCGGGCGGAGCTTCCGCCCATCGAGCCCGTGTCGCGGGAAGGCCGCATCCCGCTTTCGTTCGGCCAGCAGCGGCTGTGGTTCCTGGAGCAGATGGGCAACGTGGGCAGCACCTACCACATGTCCAAGCGCCAGCGGCTGCGGGGCCCGCTGGACCGTGCGGCGCTGGTGCGCGCCCTGGACGCGCTGGTGGCCCGCCACGAGACCCTCCGCACCACCTTCACGCAGGTGGACGGCGTCCCCGGGCAGCGCATCGCGCCGGCGGAGGCGAGCCGCTTCCACCTGGTGCAGCACGACCTGCGCGGGCGGGCGGACGCGGAAGCCGAGCT
>DASTLD010000609.1:0-2947 GCA_035715345.1 Longimicrobium sp. | reverse complement strand
ACCCACCCGGAGCGCGCCTCGTCCGGCCCCGGCTCCGCGCCCAGGACCTCCCGCAGCAGCGCCGCGCTCGTCGCCGCCTCGCCGTCCGCGCGCCGGAACGCCCCGGTGGGAAAGGCCAGCCACACGGGCCCGGGGTGGCCGGCCGCGAGCGCGGCGGCGGCGGCGGCGGCCTCGCCCGGAGGGCCGGCCAGCACGGCGGCGTGCAGCGGCGGGAGCGGTACCTCGCCGGCCAGGGCCAGGTCCGCCAGCGGCGCGGTGCATTCCGGGACGCCCCCCCCGTCCGTCTCGAGGAGGAAGACGTCGCGCACCGGCTCGTGCCCGTAGGTGAAGGGCGCCTCGGGCACGCGGGGGCTCGCATCCGTCCGCACCAGCCAGCGGTGCTTCTCGCGCGCCAGCCCCGCGTCACGGCGCTGGCGCCGGGGACACAGCGGGTCGAGGGCCTCCTGGTAGACGTAGCAGGACATCGGCAGCCGGGTCAGCGGATCGGGAGGGGCGGGTGGTCGTCGCCCCAGTAAATGTGGATCTTCCGCGTCTCTCCGCCATAGTTGACGTCCGCGTTGTAGTGCGTGGACGGGTTGGCGCCCCGGTCCGGCCACGGGTGCCGCTCCGGACCGCGGAAGGGCAGGTTCGGGCGGTTGCCGCCTTCCAGGGCGGCGGGCTCGCGGGCGATGGTCCCGGGGGCGGGCGAGGGCCGCTGGCCCGGGGGCACGGGATTGCGCTGGGCCATCTCGTCCAGCGTGTGCCAGAGCCGGTCCGCCTCCTTCCGGCTGGACACCCAGACCGCTCCATGGCCGGACTCGAGGGCATCGACGATGATTTCCCGCTCCAGGTTCGGACCGGCGGTGCGTGCGATGTCGCGGTAGCGGTCGCGGGCCTGCGCGATCGCCGGCACCGTCGTCCGCCGGTACGACAGCTCGCGCTGCACCCCCTCCAGGCGCGCCTTCACGTCGCCCGCGGCGCCCGGACGCGAGTAGATCTGCTCCAGCTCCAGCAGGTCCCTGGTGGTGATGTTGCTCGGGTTGACCGGGCCGTCCGGGTTGATGAGCTCGATCTGGCGCTGCCGGACGCGCGGGTGTGCACGCCTCCAGGCGTCGTCCATCGGCAGCGGACCGATCTCCCACTGCTGGTCCGACTGCAGCGGCTGCGCCATGCTCTGCTCGCTGGCCGCCATGCGCGCGTCCAGCTCGGCCAGGCGCGTCTCGGCCGCGATCGCGTCGTCGAGCGAGGCCGCGAGGCTGGGATCGTCGACGATGGCCTGCAGGCGGGCGCGGTAGACGTCGTCGGCCTCGTTGAGCTGGCGCACGGGGCTGTACCGCTTGCCCGCCGTCATCTCCGCCCGCGTGGCGTTGAACTCCAGGACGCACACGTCGCGCGGCGAGTGGCGGCACCAGCGGCCGCCGGGCTGCTCGCGCCACTCGTGGCGGCCCACCTGCGCGCGGCGGTTGGGCGGCGTGCCCTCCAGCATGGAGGGGTTCTCGCGGACCTGGTCCAGCTCGTTGGCGATCTGCCGGCTGCTCAGCTCGTCGCTCTCCCTCAGCCCGCTCTCCGCCGCGCTTCGCTCGCGCGCGGCCGGCGGGTCCGGCGCGTCCGCCACCTCCGCCGTGCCGTCGGAGCGCTTGGGCGCGCTCGGCTCCGGCGCGTCCGCGCGGGGGGCGCCCTCCGGCGCGTCCGTCCGGGGACCGGCGGGCTCCGGCGCGTCGGCGCGCGGGCCGGGGGCGGCGGCCGCCTCGTCCGCGGCGCCGGCGGTGCGGCGCGCGGCGGCCATCTCCGCCGCCATCTCCGCGCTCGCGGTGGCGCGCGCCTCGGACGCGGCGGTGCGCACGCCGGAGAAGCCGGAGCCGCGCGGGATGTCCTTGCCCAGCAGGAAGTCGCGCCCGAAGCCCTCGCGCGCGCTCATGGGCGTCTCGCGGCCCGCCTGGCGCATCCCCCGCCAGGCGCGGCCCACGGCGGAGCGGGCCCCGCCCCACGCCTGGCTGACGCTGGTGCGGGACAGGTAGTTCCAGGCGCCGCGCATCCCCCGCCCCGCGGAGCCCATCACCTGCCCCGCGTAGCCGCGCACGCCGGCCTGGCGCACGCCGGTGACCATGCGCGCCGGCAGCCCGCGCGCCCCCGTCTGCGCGGCGAAGCGCACGCCGCCGCCGGCCGCGCGGATCTCGCTCTGCAGCGCGCGGCCGCCCACCTGCGACAGCTTGGCCATCCCCACCTGCATCAGCACGTTGGCCGCGCCGGAGGCGTTCTGCGTCATGGCCTCGGCGGACTCGTTGAGCTGCTGCGCGTTCTCGGCGGTGGCCGCCTCGTACAGGTTCTTGAGGAAGCTGAGCGCCTGGAGCACCAGGGCCACCTTGCCCACGGCGATGGTCCAGCCGCCCACCGTGGTCATCACCGTGGTGCAGAAGGCGATGATGGGCCCGGTGACGGGGGCGGCGGTGCCGAAGGAAAGGATGGTGATGGCCGTCATCACCCCGATGACCAGGCCGGCCAGCGCGGTGATGGAGCCCAGGATGATGGTCAGGCCGGTGGCGATGTCCGTGGCGGCCTTGAGCGCGCCGCCCCACGAGGGCCGCCGCGCGAAGCCCACCACGCCGTTGATGACCATGTTGAGCCCGCTGACGACGCCCATCATGGGGCCGCGCGGGTCGATCAGGCCCAGGGCCAGGTGGCCGGGGCTGGGCCACTGGATGCTGCTGAGCCCGCCGAACAGGTTGCGCCCGGTCAGCCGCAGGGCGATTCCCATGCGGTCCGTGGCGGACAGCTTGTCGAAGCCGTCGGTGGCCTGGCTCTCGATGAAGGCCAGGTTGTCCTCGCGGCGCTGCCGCTCGCGGGTCTCCGCCTCCGCGCGCTGCTGCTCGGTCTGCTCGGGCACGCCCGTCATCCACGACGGCAGCCCGCGGGCGATGTCGATGGGCCGCTCCTGCGGCGGCGCCGCGCCCGCCTCGGGGCCCGGCCC
>DASTLD010000608.1:0-2766 GCA_035715345.1 Longimicrobium sp. | reverse complement strand
TTTCCGTCTGCGCGCGTTGCGTCCTGCCGCGGCATGGCCGCCCCCGTAGAGACGCCCCGGCGGGGCGTCTCTACCATGGGAATGCGAAGATCGCCGCTCCGTACGTCTGTCCCGTTCAGTCCGCGCAGGCGGACTTCGTGTTGTCTCAGGCGCGGTTTCAACCGCCGGCTCGAGGGCGGCCGTCTGCGAGGGGCCCTCACCCTGCGTGCACGGCAGGCGCGCGACTGTCGTCGCGTCCTGCCGCGCACGCTGTCCCTCTCCCACAAACTGCGTGGGAGAGGGAGAAGGCTGTTGTGCGTTGCGGCGTGCCGCGGCATGGCTGCCCCCGTAGAGATGCTCCACCGGAAGGCTCTACCGTGCGCGTGCGCAGGAGACGCTCATCGCGCAGGGCCAACAACCCTTCCCCGAAGTTGGGGGAGGGTCGGCGAGGAACGAGCCGGGGAGGGGGCCTCCGCTCACGCGATGGAGTCAGCCGCCCGGAATGGTCTCCGCTGGCAGTCCGCGCAGGCGGACTTCGTGCTTCTGGAGGCGCGGTTTCAACCGCCGGCCGGATGCCGGCGGACCGAGAGGGTGCTCACTCCGACGCGGCGCTGTGGCCAGACGCGCTGCCTCAATCAACGTAAGTTTCGAAGAATCCCGGCAGGCGGCCGATCACGCGCCCCCGCTCGCGGACGGTGGCCACGCCGCGCATCTGCACGAACCAGCGGCGGCTGGGGCGGCCCATGTCCGTGAGGTGTGCGGCGGAGACGTCCACCTCCACGCGCAGGCCGCGGGCGCGGTCCTCGAACGAGAAGCGCCGCGGCACCCGGCGGATTCCATCGCCCGCCGGCGCCTCGCGCGTCTCGTCCCAGCGGATGGCGCCGGGGCGGAACACGCCGCGCACGCCCTGTCCGTCCACCAGGTACGCGAACAGGCCCTCCGTGGGCGTGGCGTCGCCGCGGACCATGCCGTAGAGCAGCGACAGCTCCGCGTCGGAGGCGCTGCCCCACTCCCACGACACGTCGCGCCACACGCCCCAGTTGTGGTCGTGGTACGCCTGCGCCCCGCGCACGTCCTGGCAGCGCGGCAGGCACACCGTCCCGTCCGCGACGGCGTGCAGCGCGGGCGTCACGTAGCCGGACACCAGCTCCGATCCCCCGATGTCCGTGGGCGGAAAGTAGCGGCGGGGCGACGGCTCGACGCGCAGGTCCACGCGCACGTTTCCGGCGTCCGCCCGCACGCGGTAGGCATCGCCCTCCAGCCGCACGAACGCGCGCGCGCCGAAGCGCAGGTCCGGCGACGTGGTGTCGAAGCGCACCTCCTCCCCCGGCAGGTCGCGCGTCAGGGAGCGGTGCGCGCCGTCGGGCTCGCGCACGGTGACCAGGATGCGCCCGCCCCATCGCCCCGGCACGCCCACCTCGCCAGCCACCATCAGCGTCACGTACATCCAGCGCCGCTCGTCCAGCACCAGGTTGAAGTAGTGCCACTCCGCCCAGGTGGAGTCGCGGACGGGGGGAAGGTGGAAGCGGTCGATCTCGCGCAGCCGCTCCGCCTCCGTGGGCGCGGTCCAGCGCCGGTCCGCGTCGGAATCGTCCCAGCGCCCGGCGATGAGCGCCGGCGCCGCGCCCGCCGCCCGCGCGCGGGAGGGGATCTCGCCGGCCGCGACGGCCTTGTACCGCGCCTCGCCCGCGAACAGCTCCACCTGCCGCCCCTCCAGCAGCGGGCTGGCCGCGGCGATTCCGTGCTCCCGCCGCGCGCGCGGCGATTCCAGCAGGTTGCGGTGCAGGAAGCGCGCGTGGTCGATGCCCAGGAACAGCGACGAGACGGTGCCCGCCTTGAGCATCTCCGGGCTGATGCCGGCCGGCACCACCGCGATGTCGCCGCCGCCGACCAGGTCGCGGTCGCGGGCCTGCTGCAGCATGGCCTCGCCCACGGCCAGCAGCACCACCATGACGGACACGCCGAGCGCGTAGCCGCCCAGCAGGAACAGCGCGCGCCCCGGCCGGTTGCGCAGCTCCGCCAGCGCCAGGCGGACGATCATGCCGCCGTCCCCGCGCTGACGATGCGGCCGTCCGCCATCTCCACCACGCGGCGGGCGCTGGCGGCCACGTGCGGGTCGTGGGTCACGATGACCAGCGTGGTGCCGTCCGCGTTGAGCCGCTCGAAGAGGGCGATGATCTCGTCGCCGGTGCGGCGGTCCAGCTCGCCGGTGGGCTCGTCGGCGAAGACCACCTCCGGGCGGTTGGCGAGCGCGCGGGCGATGGCCACGCGCTGCTGCTCGCCGCCGGACAGGTGCGGCGGGCGGTGGCGCACGCGGTGGCCCAGGCCCACGTACTCCAGTAGCTCGCGCGCGCGCTCCCGCCGCTCGCGGCCGCCCACGCCGGCCTCCGCCATGGGCAGCTCAACGTTCTCCGCGGCGGTCAGCACGGCCAGCAGGTGAAAGCGCTGGAAGACGAAGCCCACGCGGCGCAGGCGCAGGGCGGAGCGGCGGCCCTCGTCCAGCGCGTAGACGGGTTCGCCGAGCAGGGAGACGGTGCCGCGGGTGGGGGGCTCGATGCCGGCCAGCACGTTGAGCAGCGTGCTCTTGCCGCACCCGGACGGCCCCACCACCGCCACGTGCTCCCCGCGCGCGACGTCCAGGTCCACGCCGCGGAGCGCGTGCACCGCGTCGCCCTGGTACGGGAACTCCTTCACCAGCTCACGGGCCTGGATGATCATGCAATCAGGTCAGGTGTGCGGAGCAAGCCGACATCTACCAGTGGAGTAAGGACCGGCGCATGCGCGGCG
>DASTLD010000607.1:0-4701 GCA_035715345.1 Longimicrobium sp. | reverse complement strand
GTGCACGGAAGCTCGCGGGCGCGGGGGGAGGGGGCCGGGGGGTGGGGCCTCGCGCAGACCCGCCGCCCACATCACCCGCTGGCTGTAACCTGTAACCTGGCTGTCCCGAAGACCTTGTCGTAGCATCTGCTTGCCGGACTGCACGCGTACTACCCTGCGTGTCGCCGGCAACAGCGCATGGGCAAGCGCCCCCACCCGCTCGCTTAGGCTCGCACCCTCCCCCAAGTCTGGGGGAGGGTTTTGGTTTGGTACGCGGGGCGATGTACCGCGCAGTTCAGGCCTCCCCCTCTCCGCGCGCCGCGTGAGCCAGCCCTGGCAGTGCACGGAAGCTCGCGGGCGCGGGGGGAGGGGGCCGGGGGGTGGGGCCCCGCGCAGACCGCCGCCCCACATCACCCGCCGGCTGTAACCTGTAACCTGTAACCTGTAACCTGTCACCTATTCCCTATTCCCTGATCCCTATTCCCTACGGGCCCCGGCGCGAAATCTGCGCACGCGCGGCCTGTTCCGCGGGTCCGTGCCCAACCCGGTCTGCCGAGGAAATCCCTTGAACCAACGCCAAGCCCCGTCGCTCGCGCAGGTGTTCTACCAGCGCAAGATGGCCGCGCTCCTGCTGCTCGGCTTCTCCTCGGGCCTGCCCGCGTACCTGACCAGCCGCACGCTCCAGGCGTGGATGACGGTGGAAGGCGTGGACCTGGGCACGGTGGGCAAGGCCAGCCTGCTGGGCCTGCCGCTGTCGCTGAAGTTCCTGTGGGCGCCGTTCATGGACCGCTACGTCCCGCCCTTCCTGGGCCGGCGCCGCGGCTGGCTGATCGTGACGCAGGTGCTGCTGGGCCTGGCCATCGCCGCCATGTCGCTGCACGACCCCAAGCAGGCGCTGACCCTCCTGTTCGCGAACGCGGTGATCATCGCGTTCCTCAGCGCCAGCCAGGACATCGCCTTCGACGCGTACCGCATCGACGCGCTGGACGACCGCGAGCTGGGCACCGGCGCCGCGCTGGGCGTGCTGGGCTACCGCGCGGCCATGATCTTCGTGGGCGGCGTGGCGTTCATGCTGGCGGACCACATGCCCTGGAACGGCGTGTACCTGATGATGGCCGCCACCATCGTCATCGGCTTCGCGGGCACCTTCCTGGCGCCGGAGCCGGTGCTGCGCGACGGGCCGCCCGCCACGCTGGCCACCGCCGTGGTCCAGCCGTTCCTGGAGTTCCTGCGCCGCTCCGGCCTGGCCCTGGGCGTGGTGCTGCTGCTCTTCGTGCTGCTGTTCAGCTTCGCGGACCGGCTGGTGCAGAACATGGCCGTGCCGTTCCTGCTCAAGCAGGGCTACACGCAGACGGAGATCGGCGCCATCCAGAACGCGCTGGGCCTGGCCGCCACCATGGTCGGGGTGGTCATCGGCGGCGTGATGATCGCCCGGCTGGGCATCAACCGCTCCATCTGGATCGTGTCGTTCCTCCAGATCGGGAGCAACCTGGCGTACTACTTCCTGTCCATCCGCCCCAAGGACACCATCCTGCTCACCGCCGCCATCACGGTGGAGAACCTCTGCGGCGGGCTGGTGACCGCCGCCTTCGTCTCCTACATGATGTCGCTGTGCAGCCGGCAGTACGCGGCCACGCAGTACGCGCTGCTCTCCAGCATGATGGCCGTCTCGCGGGACGTCATGGTGGCGCCCGCGGGCTCCATCGCGGAGCGGACGGGCTTTCCCACCTTCTTCCTGCTGACCATCGCGGCGGGGATCCCCGCGCTGCTGCTGCTGCCCGTGGTGGCGCCGCTGACGCGCGACACCCCGCGCGGCGCCGCGGAGCACACCGGCGAGGTGGCCCTGGCGCCGGACGACCCCCTGGCGGACCCGAACGCGCCCGCACCCCGCACCGCCCCTCGCGAATGACGACGACGCTGCTTTCCCGCGCCGCGACGGCCGCGGCGCTGGCCCTGCTGGCCGCCTGCACGCCCCCCGCGCCGGAGGGCGGGCCGTCGCCGCGGCCGGGGCCGGGGCCGGGGCCGGCGGCGTCGGGCACGCCGGGCGTGGACCCGCCCATCCGCAACGCCCTGCCGCCGGTGCCCGCCAGCACGGGACCGCTGCGCGTCAGCGTGATGTATCCCCCCGAGAACGCGGTGGTCGCGGCGGACAGCACCTTCGTCTTCGGCAGCGTGGGCGCGGGCGGGGCCACGCTCACCATCAACCGGACGCCGGTGGAGGTGGCGCCCAACGGGGCCTTCCTGGCCTTCCTGCCGGTCCCCGGGAACGGCGAGTACGACGTCGCCGCGCGGCTGGGCGCCGAGCGCACGGGCCTGGTGCGGCGCGTCCGCGTGCCCGAGCGCGGCGGCCGCGGGGCGGTGACCGGCATCGCCGCCGGCAGCATCGCCCCGCGCGCGGCCATGACGGTGCAGGAGGGGGAGATGGTGACGGTGCGCTTCCGCGGCGCGCCGGGCGGGCAGGCGCGGCTCGTCTTTCCCGACGGCTCGTCCATCCCCCTGGTGGAGCAGCGGGTGACGGAGCGCGCCGAGGGCTTCATGCAGGACCAGGCCGTCCGCGCGCGGGAGACCACGGAGTACACGGGCACCTTCGCGGCGCGCGCGCCGCTGCTGTCGCGCGACCGCAGCGTGGGCGTGCCGCGGCTGGTGGAGACCACGCGCGCGGGCACCGCCACGGTGGAGCTGGTGGCGGGAAGCGATACGGTCCGCGCCCCGCTCGAGCTGTCGCTGGCGGTCCTGCGCGCGGGCGAGGTGCGCACGGGCACGGCGGTCAGCACGCGCGTGGACAGCGTGGTGATCGGGACGGCGGTGGCGGGCGGCAACACGCCCTACCACTGGAGCTTTCCCAACGGCACGCGCTTCACCGTCACCGGCGAGCGGGGGAACGAGCTGCGCGTGCGGCTGACGGACGACCTGTCCATCTGGGTGCCCGCGGACCAGGTGCGGCTGGCGGCCGCGGGGGGCGGCGCCGTCGCCGGCTCCGTGGGGACGGTGCGCGTGGACCCGGAGCCCGCGTACGTGGACGTGCGCCTGGCGACCAGCGACCGCTTTCCCTTCGAGGTGCAGGCGGACGAGCGCTGGCTGACGGTCAACGTGTACGGCGCCCAGTCGCGCACCAACTGGCTGCACTACGGCACGGAGGACCCGCTGGTGCACCGCGTCACCTGGTCGCAGCCGCGCGAGGACGTCTATTCCGTGCGCGTGGAGCTGACCGAGCGGGTGTGGGGGTGGAAGACGTTCTGGGACGCGCGCGGCAACCTGGTGCTGCGCGTCCGCCGCCCCCCGCGGCTGGACGGGCGGACGCCGCTGGCGGGGCTCAAGATCGGGGTGGACGCGGGGCACCCGCCGGGCGGGGCCATCGGGCCCACGGGGCTGACGGAGGCGGAGGCCAACCTGGCCATCAGCAAGCAGCTCGTGGGGATGCTGCGGGACGCGGGGGCGGAGGTGCTGGAGACGCGGCCGGACATGGCGGCGGTGGACCTGAACCTGCGCCCGGCGCGCGCCGCGGCGGAGAACGTCCACCTGCTGGTGTCGGTGCACAACAACGCGTTCCCGGACGGCGTGAACCCGTTCGAGAACAACGGGACCACGGTGTTCTACAACCAGGCGCCGTCGCTGCAGCTCGCGCGGCACATGCAGCGGGAGCTGCTGCGCGAGCTGGGGCTGCGGGACCTGGGGATTGCGCGGGCGGACCTGGCGCTGGTGCGGGGCACCTGGATGCCCGCCGTGCTGACGGAGACCATGTTCCTGATGATCCCGCAGCAGGAGGCCGCGCTGCGCGACCCCGCCGTGCACGAGCGCATTGCCCGCGCGCACTTCCGCGCCATCGAGGGCTTCCTGCGCGAGTGGGCGTCGTCGCGGTAAGGAACCGACGTGTCTCACGCAGAGACGCAGAGGGCGCAGAGAGAGGGCGCAGAGGACCGCGAACGGGGCGGATGCCGGCGCCGCCGCAATGGTTGAAGGGCTAACCATGTCGTGGGGGTGAGTTCCATCTAGACCAGCGGGCGCCGGCGCCGCCCGGCGATTGAAATCGCGGCTGAGACAACACGAAGTCGGCCTGCGCCGACTGAACGGGTCCCGTCCGCGCGGGCGGCCGAGGTGTGTGCATTTCCATGGTAGAGACGCCCCGCCGGGGCGTCTCTACGGGGGCGGCCGTGCAATGCCGGTTGCCGCGTGCCCCGAAGTTCTCCCCCTCTCCGCGCACGGCGCGCGCAGGACCGCGCATCGCTGGAGAGGCCCGTGCCGTGCGGGGGGAGGGGGCCGGGGGGTGGGGCCTCCCCGCGCAGACCGCCGCCTGATCGCACCGAACCCAGAGCATCGCCACCGCATGCCCCGCATCCGTCCGAGGCTGGTCCGTATCCTCCCCATCCTCCTCGCGCTGGTCCCCCTGCCCGCCCCCGCCGCGGCGCAGGTAGCGCCGGACGAGCGGTGGTTCACCATCGAGACGGAGCACTTCGCCGTCCACTACACGCAGGGGCTGGAGCCGCTGGCCCGCCGCGCCGCCGCCCGGGCCGAAGCGGCGCGCGTGGCCCTGTCGCAGGCGCTCGTGCGGCCGCCGGAGGGGCGCGTGCACCTGGTGCTGGCCGACAACCTGGACTACTCCAACGGCCTGGCGAACATCTTTCCCCGCAACCGCATCGTCGTCTACGCGCACGCGCCGGCGGACGAGCCCACGCTGGCGTACGCGTACGACTGGCTGGAGGTGGTGGTGAGCCACGAGCTGGC
>DASTLD010000606.1:0-2271 GCA_035715345.1 Longimicrobium sp. | reverse complement strand
GTGATGAACCTCACGGACGTGGACGACAAGACCATCCGCGGCGCCCTGCGCGACGGCGTCAGCCTGCGCGACTACACGAAGCCGTACATCGACGACCTGTTCCGCAACCTGGAGACGCTGGGCATCCAGCGCGCGGACGTGCACCCGCTGGCCACGGAGTACGTGCCGCAGATGATCGACGTCATCCGGCGGCTGGAGGAGCGCGGCCTGGCGTACGTGGCGGAGGGCTCCGTCTACTACGACATCAGCGAGTTCGCGGACTACGGCAAGCTGTCGAAGGTCGACGTGGAGGCGGGCCGACGCGGCGAGCGCGTGCAGGCGGACGAGTACGAGAAGGACGACGTGCGCGACTTCGTGCTCTGGAAGGCCGCCAAGCCGGAGGACGAGCAGGTGGGCGCGGTGTGGGACACGCCCTGGGGAAAGGGCCGGCCGGGGTGGCACATCGAGTGCTCGGCCATGAGCATGCACGAGCTGGGGGAGACGTTCGACATCCACGCGGGCGGCGTGGACCTGGTCTTTCCGCACCACGAGGACGAGATCGCCCAGAGCGAGGGGGCCACCGGCAAGCCGTTCGTGCGCTACTGGCTGCACGGCGAGTTCCTGCTGCTGGAGGGCGACAAGATGGCCAAGTCCACGGGCAACATCTTCAACCTGCAGGACCTGGTGGAGCGCGACGTCAGGCCGGCGGCCATCCGCCACCTGTTCCTGACCGCGCACTACCGGAGCAAGCTCAACTTCACCTTCGAGGGGCTGGCCAGCAGCGCCGCCGCCGTCGCCCGCATCCGCGACGCGCGCGACCGCCTGCGCGACCACCCGGCGGCGCGGCACCCGGACCCGGCGGACACGCCCGCGCTGCACCCGGCGGCGGAGCAGGCGCTGGCGGCGTTCACGGAGGCCATGGACCAGGACCTCAACACCAGCGTCGCGCTCTCCGTGCTGCACCGTTTCGTGGACGCGGTGAACGGTCGCCTGCACGAGCTGGGTACGACGCCCATCAGCGAGGCGGAGCGCGACGCGGCGCTGCGCGCGTTCGAGCGCATCGACTCCGTGTTCGGCTTCATCGCGCTTTCGGAGCGGGAGGGGCGGGTGGACGAGGACCTGGCGGCGTGGGTGGAGGAGCGCATCGCCGCGCGGCAGGCCGCCCGCAAGGCCCGCGACTTCGCCGCCGCCGACGCCATCCGCGACGAGATGACAGCGAAAGGCATCGTGGTCGAGGACACGCCGCAGGGCCCGCGGTGGAAGCGCGGCTGACGGAGGGAAGTACGGAGTACGAGGTACGAAGTACGAAGTACGTTATTTCTAGGAAAGGACTCGTCCTTCCTGGGAGAAAGCGTTGTCATCCTGAGGGAGGCGCCGCGCGGACCCTGGCCCTGCGCCGACGCATGGCGCCGACCGAAGGATCTTGCCCGCGTGCGCACGGGCTGGTGACGTGGCGAGACGGCCGCATGCGGTGCTCCTCGTGCGCCGAAGGCCCGGTGCAGGTGAAGAGTCGGACGGGCGGGGCGGCGGTCCGCGCGGGGCCCCACCCCCCGCCCCCTCCCCCGCGCCCGCGGAGCACCGTGCGCCCGGAGGGTATCCGTCACGCGGCGCGAGAGAGGGGGAGACCTGAACTGCGCTCCGGCCGGCTTCGCGCGCAGGTCTCCCCAACCCGCCCCCGGACTGGGGGGGAGGGTGCGAGCCTGAGCGAGCGGGTGGGGGCGGCGCCTGCGCGCCGGTGCCGGAAGACGCGCACGGGACGCCGTGTGTGCTTCGCCGTGCCACGGTATCAGGCTGGCACGATGCGGCGGAGTCGATTAAGTTTGCGGTTCACGCCACCTTAGCTCAGTTCGGTAGAGCACCCGATTTGTAATCGGGCGGTCGTCGGTTCGAATCCGACAGGTGGCTCTGGGTGATGCAACACGAGCCGAGCGCGGGTGTCCGCCTCGGCTCTCTCTTTGTCCCGCACGGGCGCCCCATGTACCGACGCAAGCCGCAGGTGATCGAGACCGACCTGGGCGGCGAGCTGATCCTGCTCGACCCCGCCACCGGCGAGATGTTCAGCCTGAACCCCACCGCCCGCCACGTCTGGTCCGCCCTGCCCGCCGCCTCCGCCGCCGACCTGGCGCGCGGTGTGGCGCAGGCGTTCGAGGTGGACGAGGCCCGGGCGGAGGCGGACGTCGCGGCGCTGCTGGGGGAGCTGTCGGGCGCCGGGCTGATCGAATACGGCGCGGACGAGGGATGATGCGCTTCCCGCTGCTGGGCCTGAGCCTGCACGCCAGGGGCATCCCCCCC
>DASTLD010000605.1:0-3288 GCA_035715345.1 Longimicrobium sp. | reverse complement strand
CGGGCGCCGGGGGAGACGCCGGTCATGTGCAGGAAGCCGTGCCCGTGCTCCGCGATCCGCAGCACCCGCACGGGCGAGCCCGCCGCCGCCAGCGCCTCGCCATACGCCAGCCCCTCGTCGCGCAGCAGGTCGAAGCCGGCCACCACCAGCAGCGCCGGCGCCTGCCCGGACAGGTCCGTCGCGTACAGCGGCGACACGCGCGGGTCGCGGCCCGCCGCACCGCCGGTGTACGCGGCGGAGAACGCCGCCCGGTCCTCCATGCTCAGGAACCAGCCCGCGCCGTACAGCCCGTGCGACGGCCGCTCCGTCTCCGAGTCCGTGGCCGGGTAGATCAGGAGCTGCGCGGCGGGGGGATGGTCGCCGCGCGTCTCCGCCGCGATCACGGCGGCCAGGTTGCCCCCCGCGCTGTCCCCGCCGATGGCGACGCGGCGGGGGTCGGCGCCCAGCTCCGCCGCGTGCGCCCGGGCCCAGCGCAGCCCGGCGAGCGCATCGTCCAGCGCGGCGGGGAAGGGGTGCTCCGGCGCCAGGCGGTACTCCACCGACAGCACGTGCGAGGCACTCTCGCGGCACAGGATGCGGCACGGCTCGTCGTGCGTCTCCAGGTCGCCGATGGTAAAGCCGCCGCCGTGCAGGTACACGGTCAGCGGCGCGGGCCCGTCCGCCTCCGGCGCGTAGTGCCGCAGGCGCAGCGGCCCGCCCGGCCCGGCGATCTCCAGGTCGCGCACGGCGCCGACGGGTGTGCGCGGCCACTGGAAGAGCGTGGTCTCGCGCCGGTAGCGCCGCCGCCCGGCCTGGATGGACGGCTCGCACAGGTGCCAGCGGTTGCGCCGCCGCCGCATGGCCCGCACGAGCTGCACGTGCGGGTCGAGCGTCTGCCCCTCGACGGCCACGGGCGGCTCGCCCGACAGCCGCACCGCGAGCGACGGCGGCAGGCGGTAGATCAGCTTTCCCGCGGCCCGCTCGATCCGGTCGATGAGCCGCAGCGGGGGATCGTGCCGCCCGCTCACGGCCGCATGGCCCCTTTCCGGACCGGCGCGCTCTCCATCGCCGCGGCGGGCGATGCGATCTCCGCGGGCGGCGGCGCTTCGCCTTCCGCCGGCGGGATGACGGCGTACTCCTCGGGGCGGAAGCGGACGGCGCGGCGGCGGAACCGCCAGGTGAAGTCCGGCCAGAGCGTGGAGTTGCGGCCCGTCGCGTCCAGGTACCAGCTCGCGCATCCCCCCGACGTCCACACGCTGCCGCGCATCCGCCGGTCCACGTCCGCCACGAACGCCGCCTGCGCCTCGGGGGTCGGCTCCAGCGCGGCGCCGCCCACGCTGCGCAGGTGCCGCAGGGCCCGCGCGACGTGCTCGATCTGCGCCTCGATCATGTACACGACCGAGGTGTGGCCCAGGCCGGTGTTGGGGCCCAGCAGCAGGAACAGGTTGGGAAAGCCGGCCACGCTGGTGCCCACGTGCGCCCTGGGGCTCCCCTCCCACGCCTCCGCCAGCGAGCGGCCGCCGCGCCCGCGCACGTGCGGCGCCAGCGGCGGGTCCGTGGGGCGGAAGCCGGTGCCGAAGACGATGGCGTCCACCGGCCGCTCCACGCCGTCCGTGGTCACGACGGAGCCCGGCCGCACCTCCGCGATCGCGTCCGTCACCACCTCCACGTTCGGCCGGACGATGGCGGGCAGGTACTCGTTGGAGAGCAGCACGCGCTTGCACCCCAGGCGAAAGCCCGGCGTCAGCTTCTCGCGGAGGGCGGGATCGGCCACGTGGCGGCGCAGGTGGCGCAGGGCCGCGCGCTCCACCAGCCCCATCGCCCGCGGATGGCGGAACGCCGGGAGAAAGGCTTCGCGCGCCAGGTAGATCATCCCCCGCAGCAGCTTCTGCAGGGCGGGGACGCGGCGGAACAGGCGTCTGCCCGTGGCCGTCAGCCGCCGCTCGAATCGCGGCAGGAGCCACGGCGCCGTGCGCTGGAACAGGTGCAGCCGCTCCACGACGGGCTGGATCTCCGGCACGAACTGGATGGCGGACGCGCCGGTGCCGATCACCGCGACGCGCTTGGCGCGCAGGTCGAAGCCGTGGTCCCAGCGCGCGGAGTGGAACGTCGCCCCGCGGAAGGTCTCCAGCCCGGGAAAGCGGGGGATGAGCGGCTCGCTGAGCGCCCCGGTCCCCATCACCAGGAAGCGGGCGATGAACGGTCCTGCGCTGGTCTCGATGCGCCAGCGCCGCGCGCGCTCGTCCCAGGCGGCGGCGGTGACCTCGTGGTGGAAGCGGACGCGCGGCAGCACGCCGTAGTCGCGGGCGATGCGCTGCAGGTAGGCCTGGATCTCCGGCTGCCCGGAGTAGCTGCGGCTCCACTCCGGGTTGAGCGCGAAGGAGAAGCAGTAGAGGTGCGACTGGACGTCGCAGGCGCAGCCGGGGTAGGTGTTGTCGCGCCAGGTGCCGCCCACGTCGCCGGCGCGCTCCAGCACCACGAAGTCGTCGATGCCCTCGCGGCGCAAGCGGATGGCCATCCCCAGCCCCCCGAACCCGCTGCCGACGATGGCGACCTCCGTCTCCACCGCCTCCGTCCGTTCATCGTTCTGCATCGGGGGATTCTATCCCTTCGTGCTGCCGAACTGAAGATCACGCAGAGGGCGCGGAGGTTGAAAAGAGAGGACACGGAGGGATCGCGGAGTCTAGCGTGGGCCGCGATGCCCGAGGGCGCGGACATTGAAAGAGAGGACGGCGGAGGGATCGTAGTCTCGCGCGGGAGCGATGCCCCGCCGCAGGGCCGCCCGGCGATAGTCCCGAGCGGTAGGCAGCCTCCGGCGCAGGGCCGCCCGGCGATCGTCCGAGCGGCAGGCAGCCTCCGGCGCAGGGCCGCCCGGCGATCGTCCGAGCGGTAGGCAGCCTCCGGCGCAGGGCCACCCGGCGATCGAAATCGCGGCTACGAAAACGTGATGTCGGCCTTCGCCGACGGGGCCGGTGCGGGGGCGGGTGAGTGTGCGCGTGGCGGAGAATGGAGCCAGAACGGCAGTTCTCCGCGTCCTCCGCGTCTCCGCGTGAGACAAAAAGCCCCGGCGAGAGAGCTCGCCGGGGCTTCGGAGTGTCATGCAGGGTGGATCAGCCGTTGGCCGGGCCGTCGGTGTCCAGGCTGGCCCAGGGGTCGCTGCGCATCCAGGTGCGGTCCAGCGGCGAGAACAGGAACACCAGGCCCCCGTTCGCGATCTTGGGCAGCAGGCGCCGGGCGCGGGACTGCTCCAGGGCCGGGCAGCCCTCGCTGCGGCCGGCGCGCGTCGCCGTCACGTAGGGGGCGCCGTGC
>DASTLD010000604.1:0-4747 GCA_035715345.1 Longimicrobium sp. | reverse complement strand
TGGTGAGCATGGCGGGGCTGGTGGCGCACGAGCTGGCGCACCTGTACAACCGGATGTACAACCACCGCACGCGCACCGGCAGCGAGTCGCGCCTGGGCACGGCGCTGTGGGGAACGGAAGGCTCGGCGGACCTGGTGCGCTACGAGACCATCCGCCGCGCCGGCGCCCTGCCGCTGGCGGGCAACTACGACTGGCTGAACCCCGGGACCGGGGCATACGCGTCCTTCTTTGCCCGGCTGGCGCAGCCCGGCACCGGTGAGTTCTCGCGCGGCTACGGCGGCTCCATGGGCTTCCTGCGCCGGCTGGTGGCGCAGCGCGTGGCGGACGGGGAGAGCGTGGACCAGGCGATGCGCGAGGTGGTGCGGGGCGCGATCGAGGGATGGTACGGCAAGGACCTGCTGGGGAGCACGCGCCCGGGCCTGGCGGCGCGGATGGCCGAGCGTTTCTCCGGGTGGAAGCCGGAGGACGCCATGCTGGAGTGGACGCTGGCCCACGCCGCGGACGACCTGACACCCAGCGCGCGGCACCAGGACGCCGCCTTCCAGCGCATCTCCGCCATCCCGTCCGGCTACGACGCCCTGGCCTGGCGCCCGGACCTGGAGATCGAGGGCGGCGCGGGCGGCACCTACACGGTGGAGAGGCGATGGGGCGGCACCGGCTACAGCTACCTGCGCGACACCGGCGCCGGCATCCGCTTCCGCGCCGCCGCCGACACCCCCGGCGTGCGGTGGATGCTGATGCGCATCCGGTAGCCCTCCGTGGCGGCAAGACATTAAGGCCCGCGGACGAGCAGGTCCGCGGGCCTTCTCGCGTTCCGCCCGCCGGCGTTATGCGTTGAGCGGGTCGCCGGCGGCGCGGCGGTGGGGCTTGAGCGGCGTCTCCGCCTGCACGTCGCCGCGGGTGGGGTTGGCGCCGTCCGCGTGCTCCAGCTCCGCCGCGCTGGCGCCCATGTCCTCGCGCTCGTAGATGCGCTCGCCCGCGCTCGACCCGCCGTCGGGCGGGCGCACGTCCTCACGGTCCTGGCCCATCGTATCGCTCCTTGCCGCGGTCGGGGTGGAGACTGCGCCCGCGGCAGGTGCAATGAGCGTTCCGGGCAGGGGGCAGATCTGCATCACCGGGAGAGGCGGGTGAGCGTCCACCGCGCAGGCATGGTGACCGTGCCGGGCGGTGCTCCGCGGGGTGCCCCACCCCCCGGCCCCCTCCCCCCGCGCCGCACCGGCGCCTGCGCATGGTGGCGGGCTGGTGCACGCGCGCGTGGAGAGGGGGGGAGACCTGGACCGCGCCGCGGCAGGCTCCGCGCGGAGACCCTACAACCCTCCCCCAGACTTGGGGGAGGGTGGACGAGTAATGCGAGTCCGGGTGGGGGCGCCCGCCCTCGCGCCAACGCCTGCGGCACGCGCCGATCTGCCGGTTCGGGAGCCCGCCGCGCGCACGGCACTCCACCCTCGCGCGGAACCCGTCCGCGCAGGCGGACATCACGTTTTCATAGCCGCGAATTCATTCGCCGGGCTGCCTCCGCGCCCATGCATCCCTCTTATCAGGAGAGATGGTTTTTCGTCGCTCGCCCACAGGATGTTATCTTGAGCGCAAGCGCATGGTGCGCATCGTCTTTCATCGCCAGCATCCTGGAGCCGAAGCCATGATCCGACGGCTGATCCTCGTCGCCCTCCTGACCGCCGCCGCGGTGCCGGCACGGGCGCAGACGCGCGCCGCGTGCGGAGGGGCGGGGCAGGCGCGGTGCATCACCGTCGCGTTCGAGGAGACGGAGATGTACGACGTGGCGGCCACCTTCGCGGAGTTCTCCGGCTACTCGGTGATCCTCTCCGACGGCGTCACCGGGCGCGTGACGGCCACGGTGCGCGCGCAGCCGTGGGACGTGGCGTTCCGCGCCATCCTGGAGGCGTACGGCTACGGCGTGCGGCAGGTGGGGCCGGGCATCCTGCGCGTGGACCGCCGCGAGGCCGCCATCGCCCAGCGGGTGCAGGCGCCGCTGGTGACGCGCGTGATCCGCATCAACTACGTGCCGGCCGCGGAGGTAGCCGCGTCGCTGGAGGCGGTGCGCACGGAGCGCGGCAAGATCACCGTCAGCCCCTCCACCAACTCGCTGCTGGTGACGGACACGGAGGAGGCCGTCGCGGCGATGGTGCGGCTGGTCGGCCATCCCTGACGGTACCGCGCTGTCACGGGCGATGCGGCCGGCGCGTTTACTAGCCGGTCCACAGCCCAGTCCTTCCACCACTTTTCGCCCGATGCGACGCACGCTCCGCCGCCTGTCCCTGCTGACCCTCGTGACGGCCGCCGCATGCAACGGCGGCAACACCTTCGTGCCCGAGCTCACCTCGCGCGACCCGGCCCGCCAGAAGGAGGTCTGGGACCGCGAGAACATCCTCAGCTACGACTACACGTACACGCGCCAGTGCGAATGCCTGCCGCTGGGCGAGGTGCGGGTCTCCGTGCGCGGCGGCAACGTCTACGACGTGGTGAGCACCACGACGGGGCAGCAGCTCCCGCACGACCGCTGGAACGAGATCCCCACGGTGAACCAGCTCTTCGCGGAGCTGATCGCCGCCTACCAGAGCGGCGAGGAGTTCCAGGCGATGTACGACCGCAGGCTGCGCTACCCGGCGGCCGCGGTCATCGGCGACGTGGCGGTGGACGCGGGGACGGCCCACTACATCACCGAGCTCGAGCGCTACGAGGGGCCATGGTTCCCGTGAGCCGCCGCATCCCCGCGCGCGGCATTCGCGGCGTCGTGGCGCTCCTGGCGGTGCTGGCGCTCGGCGCCTGCGCCAACCCGCTGGGCGGGAGGTCGGACACGAGCCGGCAGTGGCTGCGCTGGCGCGACCAGCGGATCACCGACTACACCTTCCGCTACGCGCGCCAATGCTTCTGCCAGGACTACGGCACGCTGGTGGTGGAGGTGCGCGACGGCGTGGTTACGCACGTCCACTCGGAGCAGGGCATCCCGGTGGCCCAGCCGGATGTGCACGTCCCCACCGTCGACGAGCTGTTCGCGCGGATCATCGTGGCCGAGCGCGAGGGAACGCACACGGACGTCGACTATCACGACTCCCGCGCCTACCCCACGGACGCGACGATCGGGACGCTGGAGAACGACGCCGGTGTGCGGCACGTCATCTCCGACCTGCGGCGTATCGACTGACTGTCTCACGCGGAGCCGCGGAGGACGCGGAGAAAGAGGGCGCGGAGGACCGATGCGGTCTTCCGCGCCCTTTCGTCGATGTGGCAATCGTTCGCCGCCAGGAACGCAGGTTAACGGACTGGGGCGCCGCCCGCTGGCGATGGCACCGCGATTGTTAACAGGTGTTCCAGGGCTGTCGCGGGGATCGTGATCCCGGAGTGCTGCAGAGCGGCGTGGCCGTGGAGGGCGGCCCAGAGAGACAGGGCGGAGCCCTCCACGTCCAACGCGGGATTCGCCGCCTCCTGTGCGGCCTCGCGGACGCGGTCGGCGATGAACCGGCCCAGGGCGCCGCGCTGGCGGCCCGCGGGTGTGTCGGGCGTCGATGCGGGGTCGAACATGGCGCGGTAGGCCTGGGGCTGCTCGCGCGCGAAGGCCAGGTATGCGGCCGCCGTCGCGCGCAGCCGGTCCGCCGCCGTGGCGCCCTCCAGCGCGGCGAAGAGGTGGCTGCCGATCAGGCGTGAGCCCTCGCCCAGCACCTCCTGGAGGATCGCGTCCTTGTCGCGGAAATGTCGATACAGCGCCGTCGCCGTGACGCCCACGCGGTCCGCCACCGCACGCATCGTCACCGCGTCCGGTCCCCGCTCGGTGTACAGCGCCCGCGCCGCCGCCACGATCCGGCTCTTGATGTCGTCCATGTTTACAGATGTAAACCGTGGGCGGAACGCTGTCAACCCTTCAGGTCGCGGCGAGCCCTCAACGCCTCACGCACGCGTTAACACCCGTTGCCGCTCGCTGTCATCCTGGGGGAGCCCCCTCGCCGCCTTCGACGCATGCACAGACCTATGGGCGCGACCGAAGGATCTTCTCTGCGTTGCCGCGTGGCCCGGGATCATGCGCAGGGCGACGCAGGCGTGGACCACGCGCGGCAGCAGGCCCGTGCGCAGGGAGAGAAGATCCTTCGGTCGGCGCCGGAGTCCCGCGTCAGGGCAGGGGCCCGCGCGGCGCCTCCCTCAGGATGACAACCTGATGCTGGGCAAGGAGTTGGTACAGGAAGACGCAGGCGTGGAGCAGCGCGCCAGCAAGCCTGTGCGCAGGAGTCCCGCGCCAGGGCAGGGGCCTGCGCGGCGCCTTCCTCAGGATGACAACGGGCTAGTGGGAAACGAGTTAGTCAGCGCATGCCGAGGTCGGAGCGCATGGCCCTGGTGATGGTCTGGCGGGCGGTGAGGAAGCCGGCCCAGGGGTCCTTGCGGAGCGAGTCCAGGCGGCGGATCACGGCCTCGGGGGTGAAGTCGTCGGGGCGCAGCGCGGGCGTCACCTCGTCCCAGGCAACGGGGACGGAGACGGCGGCGGAGGGGCGCGCGCGGACGCAGTACGCCGCGATGGCGGTGGCGCCGCGGCCGTTGCGCAGGTAGTCGATGAACGTGCGGCCCTTGCGCTTGGCGATGGTGGCCTTGGTCAGGTACCGCCCCGGGTGCCGCCCGGTCAGGTCGACGGCGAGCGCCTTGGTGAAGTCCTTGACCTCGTCCCAGGTGTGGCGGCGGGCCAGGGGAACCACCACGTGCAGGCCCTTGCCGCCCGTGGTCTTGCACCAGCTCCGCAGCCCCA
>DASTLD010000603.1:0-4090 GCA_035715345.1 Longimicrobium sp. | reverse complement strand
CGGGCGGAAGGCGCGGCGCGCGGCGCGGGCGCCGGGACGTCCCACCGGGCGGCGGCGTCGGGAGCGTCGGCGTCTTCGCCGGCGTCCGCGTAGGGAGAGCGGAGCAGGGGCTCCACGGTGGGCGCCAGGCCCAGGGCGCGCTGCGCCAGGCGGGTCAGCAGGTCGCTCATGCGCCGGCCAGCTCCAGGTACGCCCGCCGCCGCGCCGGGCTCAGCGCCAGGATCTCGCCCTCGCTCCAGTGGTAGGCGCGGGCCAGCCCGTCCACCTCGCGCAGCAGCCGCCGCGCCCGGGCGGCGAGCTCCGCCCAGAAGAAGGCCGCGACGTCCAGCTCCGCCCGCCACTCCGTGCCGCACGCGGGGCAGGCCAGCGCGAACGACAGCTCCGCGTGCGGCGCCACCTCCGCCATCCGCCGCGCCAGGGCGTCCAGGGCCGCGCCGGGCAGGGCGCCCGGCGGCACCGGCCCCTCCGCGCCGCGCGCCTCCAGCACGCAGCGCTCCGCCAGCCGCCGCCGCGCGCCGTCCACGCCCGCCGCGCGCGCCGCCGCCGCCAGGTCGCGGCTGTCCGGCAGGCGAAAGCGCATCGCCACCCCGCCGCCCTCGGCCTCCCACGGCCCCCCGCCCTGCTCCTCCGGGGGGACGAGGTCGCGGCTGTCCACGGAGAACTCCACCCGCTCCGCGCAGGCCGGGCAGACGGCAAAGGCGCCGAGCGCGGGGCCCAGCAGCGCCTGGCGCGCGCGCAGCAGGCGGCGGTCGCGCTCCGGCAGCGGCAGCGCGGCCAGGCGGGCGCGCGGCCCGCCGGCGCCGGCCGCGGCCAGCACCGTGAGCGCCCGGTCCACCGGGTGCTGCGCCTGGCCGGCCTCCCACACCCGCAGGAGTCCCGCCCCGGAGAGCGCGTCCATGCTCAGGCCGGCTCGTTGAACTCGGGCTCCGTGGGCTCGCCGACCTCGTAGTCGCGCTCCCACCCCTCGTTCTCCAGCTTGAGCGTCTGATGGCCACCGCGTTGGCGTTGGCGTCCAGGTCCGGCTGCGCCTGGAATTCCGAGACCCAGCAGCGGTACAGCTTGTAGGAGAGGGCAAGCTGCCCCGCCTCGTTGTACATCTCGACGATCACGTCCTTGCGGAAGTCCTTGAGCGACACCTCCGCCCCCAGCCCCGAGCCGAAGTTCCACACCTTGTTGGCCCAGCGCTCGAACTCCGGGTCGTGCGTGACCCCGCGCTCCAGCGTCACGGGCTCGTACTTGGTGCGCCCCGGCGACTTGCGCACCATGCTGGGGTCGCCCCCCTCGCGGTGCTCCACCACGTCGGTGGTGCGCTTGAGCGCGCCCACCTTGCTGACCCCCGCCACGTACTTGCCGTCCCACTTGACCCGGAACTTGAAGTTCTTGTAGGGATCGAAGCGGTGGGTGTTCACGCTGAACTGTGCCATGGGTGCGTCTCCTCAGGAGGGAACCTGGGCCTTCTGCTGGATCTGGATCACCACGAACTCCGCCGGCTTGAGCGGCGCGAACGCCACCAGGATGTTCACGACGCCGCGGTCGATGTCGTACTGCGTGGTGGTCTCCGCGTCGCACTTGACCTGGTAGGCCTTGGCCGGGGTGTTGCCCTGGAAGGCGCCCTGGCGGAAGAGGCCGTGCATGAACGACCCCACGTTGAGGCGGATCTGCGACCAGAGGGGCTCGTCGTTGGGCTCGAACACCACCCACTGCGTGCTGCGGAACAGCGTCTCTTCCAGGTACAGCGCCAGGCGGCGCACGGGGATGTACTTGTACTCGTCGCCCTGGGCGTCCGCGCCCTTGCGGGTGCGCGCGCCCCACGCCACGCGGCCGTACACGGGAAAGCTGCGCAGCGCGTTGACCCCCTTCTGGTTGAGCACGCCGTTCTCGGCGTCGGTCAGGAGGTACGACAGCCCCTGCGTGCCGCGCAGCACCGCCTCCGTCCCGGCGGGCGCCTTCCACACGCCGCGCTCCGCGTCCGTGCGCGCGTAGATGCCGGCGAGGGCGCCCGACGCAGGCATCTCGCGCAGGCGGAACTGCCGGAGCGGGTCGGCGGCCAGGATGCGCGGATAATACACGGCGGCGTTGCGGCTGGCCGGGAGCTGCTCCGCCCACGCGACGACCGTCTTGTGGTCCTTTTCCGGCGGCGGGTCGATGATCAGGAACGCCCGCTCCTGCTGGCACAGCGCGATGGCCTCGCCTAGCACCGCCTTGGCCTCCGTGTCCGCCAGGCGCGCGGTGCCGGGGATGCACAGCAGGTTGAACAGGTCCACGTCAAGCAGCGCGTACATCCCGGTCTTGTCCGCCTCCTTGCCCTGGTACTCCGTGGCCCCCGGCGCGCTGCCGTCGGAGCCGCCCTGCAGCGCGACGGAGCCGGCCACGGCGGGCCGGTGCTTGGCGGCGCCCGCCTTCTCGAGTCCGCCGTTCGCGGGGCCGAACCCCAGGAGCGCCGAGATGTCGTTGCCGGGGCCGGGGATCACCACCACCGCGGAGCTGTCGTCGGTCGCGGCGGATTCCAGCTTCAGGTGGGTGGTGCCGCTGCCGCCGGTCGCGTTGGACTGCGAGGCCACGATGGCGCCGTTCAGCGGCGACGCGGTGATCGCCGCGTCGATGAGGGGCTCGATCGCGGCGGCGCCGGTCGCGGGTGCGGCGGGGGCAGGCAGCGTCAGCGTCTTCGTTTCCCCGTTCAGCAGGAAGGTCAGGTGCAGCGGATCGGGACCCGCGAGGGTCTTCGCGGTCAGGTCGCCGCTCACGCTGAACCCCTTGTCGCCGAACGGCAGCCCGGCGGCGCGCGCGGCGCGCACCAGCCGCGACCCGGCGTTCACCACGCTCTCCACGTACGCCGGGGACTTGTCGTCCATGCTCAGGTTGCGGAACTCCTCGGGCTCCAGCTCCGACAGCGTGAGCGGGTCCACGCGCGCCACGAAGAGGTTGAACAGGTTCGCCGGGTCCGCGGTCGCGTGGTCCACCTTCACCCGCAGGTCGTTGCCCCACAGGCCGGGCTCGGCCGCGGTGAGCGTCAGCACGGTGGCGGGCGTGGCCTGCGCGTCCTTCAGCGTGGCCGACGCCGGCTGCGCGTTGAGCGCCACCCGCACCACGTACGCGTCGGAGCCGCCGTTCATGAAGAACTGCTGCACGGCGTAGCTCACGTCGCTGTCGCGGTGCAGCCCGCCGAAGGCGCGGTCGTAGTCGCCGAAGTTGAAGACGCGGACGGCCCGGTCCACGGGCCCCTTGGCGGTCTGGCCCACGAACGCCGTGACGGAGGTGGACACCCCCGTGATGGTGCGCACCCCGCTGGGGAGCTCTTCGATGTAGACGCCTGGGTAGCTGAGTGCGGACGGCATCGCGCGCCTCCGGGGGTGTGCGGATGGTTGGCCGCGCGCCACGGTCGCACGCACGGCGGGGCTGCGGTCGCGCCGGGTAATGCACCGGGCGGACGCGGGGGTGGAGCCGGGAGCGAGTGGGGGCCGGCGAGAGCGGGACGGAGCGCCGCGGGCCGGCGGCCGGGACCTGCAGGGGGGTTAAGGGAGGTGGATGAATTCCGCCGCATTTACGCCGTGCCGGCATCGCATAACTCAGACCGCTTTCGCCATTTTTCGCGATGGTGAACACCGGTAACGGGTTGGCGGATCGCGGCCGCATCCGGCCGCGGGCGCCGCGGCCCCGTTCGAGACACGGCCTCCCCGCCCGCCAGGGGCGTCCCCGCCCCAAACGCATGGAGCCGCCCGTGGCGAACGGCCCCCGCGCCACGAGGGGCACGGGGGCCGTGGGGGACGCGGGCGCCCGCCGCCGCTACGGCTCGGGCGGGCGCCGGCGCACCGCGGTGAAGGCGCGCTCCGTGGACTGCACCCGCAGCGTGCCGTCCACCAGGCTGTCGCCGCGGACGGTGGCGCGCAGCTCGAAGGCGGCCAGCAGCCGCCTCCCGGAGATCACCAGCAGCTCGCCGCGGACGCGCCCCTCCGCCCGCAGGCTTCCCCGCCCGTGCAGCTCCGCCTCCACGCGGCCGCCGTCCTGGCGCAGCACCAGGTACCCGCTCTCCGCCGGGCCGGCGGGCGTGGTCCAGAACAGGGCCCACCGCCCGGCCACGTCCGCCGGCGCG
>DASTLD010000602.1:0-4868 GCA_035715345.1 Longimicrobium sp. | reverse complement strand
GGCGGCGGTGTGGCTGTTCGCGGAGCGGCTCATCTTCCTGCCGCCGCCCGCGGGGTACGCCCGCTCCGCGGAGGTGCTGATGCTGCCGCGCGCGGAGGGCGGCGCGGTGGCGGCCGTGCACCTGCCCAATCCGTCCGCGCGCTACACGGTGCTGTTCAGCCACGGCAACGCGGAGGACATCAGCCACGGCCGCGCGCACCTGGAGCGCCTGCGCAAGACGGGCTTCGGCGTGCTGGCGTACGACTACAGCGGCTACGGCGCCAGCGAGGGCCGCCCCTCCGAGCGTGCCGCCTACGCCGACGCGGAGGCCGCGTACGAGTACCTGACCCGCACGCTGGGCGTGCCGCCGGAGCGCATCATCCTGCACGGGCGGTCGCTGGGCGGCGGGGTGGCGGCGGAGCTGGCCGCGCGGCACCCGGTGGCCGGGCTGGTGCTGGAGAGCACCTTCACCAGCGTGTTCAAGGTGGTGCGATCGTACCCGCTGGTGCCGTTCGACCGCTTCCGCACCCTCGACAAGCTGGACCGCATCGCCTGCCCGGTGCTGGTGATCCACGGCACGGACGACGAGGTCATCGGCCTGTGGCACGGGCAGCGGCTGTACGAGCGCGTCCGCACGCCCAAGCGCGCGCTGTGGGTCCGCGGCGCGGGGCACAACGACCTGGAGGACGTGGCCGGGCCGCGCTACTGGGACACGCTGCGCGACTGGGCGGCATCCCTCCCCGCCCCGCCCTCCGCCGCACCGCCGCGGTGATGCGCCCGGCCGGGCGGGCGACGCCGCCCGACCCGGGGCTCTACACGCGGCGGAGCCGGGCGATTATCTTCCGGCGGCAGTCCCTTCCCCGTTCTCCTTCCCGCCTTCCCCGCACGTCTCCATGAAGATCAAGCACGTCTTCCGTCTGCTGCTGGTGCTGGCGGTGCTGGCCGGCGGCGCCTGGCTGTACTTCACGCCGCACATCGCGCTGGCCAAGATCCGCGCCGCGGCCGAGCGCGGCGACCGCGAGCGACTCAACGAGCTGGTGGACTTCGCATCGCTGCGCGCCAGCGTCAGGGACAACGTCAGCGGCAGCGTGCGCGGCAAGGTCGCGAGCGTCGCGGGACGGCATGCGGGGGCGGTGGGCGGCTTCGTCGCCAGCCGCGCGGTGGGTCCGGCCGTCGACCTGGCCGTGAGCCCCGCCGGCGTGGCCGCCCTGGCCCGCGGCCGCGATCCCGGCGAGAAGGACGACGGCCGCGCGCGCCGGACGAAGCTGGACGGCGACTACGAAGGGGCGCACAAGTTCGTGATGCACTTCATCGACCGGGAGAGCGGCAACGAGCGCCTCGCGGTGGTGATGCGCCGCGCGGGCCTGTTCGGCTGGCGCCTGACCGGCGTGCGCGTCCCCGGCGCGCGCTGAGCTCCGTGCGCGT
This sequence comes from Longimicrobium sp., assembly GCA_035715345.1. GTDB lineage: Bacteria > Gemmatimonadota > Gemmatimonadetes > Longimicrobiales > Longimicrobiaceae > Longimicrobium. The sequence continues at coordinate 3,464 of DASTLD010000602.1, read as the reverse complement.
CCGAGCCGTCGCGGGGGTGCTCGCGCTGATCGCCGTCGCGGCGGCGTGGGCTCCCGTCCGCGCGGGGCAGGACGGGCTGGACGCACGTGCGCGAGGGTTCCTGGAAGCGGTGAGGACCCACCGCCGCAACGCGGAGCGCATCGCCGCGTACTTTCCCCGCGAGGGCGAGTGGCGGTACGTGCACACCCGGCACACGGCCGGCGGGGCCAGCGTGGGCGTGTGGCGCTTCCCGGCCGGGGAGACGCTGAGGGCCATCCAGGGGCCGCTGGTGATGTCCTTCGACCTGCACGTGGAGGGGCAGCGCGTCGGCACGCTGGTGCACCAGCTGCTGCTGCGCGGCTCGGAATGGCGGCGCGTGCGCGGCACCCGCTTCGTCCCGCGCGACGCGCCCGCCGGCTCCGCGATCTACGTGCAGTGGCGCCGGGAGTCGGGCGCCTGGGTCATCGACGAGATCGGCGACGAGTCCTTCTCGGGCCAGGCGAAGCTGCCATCCTGGTGCTGCTGAGGGGTTCGCCGCTCCACGGGCTTGTTGTTTTCACGCAGAGCCGCAGAGGAACTACGGGAGCCGCAGAGGAGTTCGTCGCCTCTGCGGCTCTCCGCGTTGCCAGGAGGGGTCAGACGCCGTCCGGTCCGTAGTCGAGGATCCCGTCCTCTTCTTCGCGCGTCACGCGCCCGCAGTTCTCTGCGTTCTCCGCGGCTCCGCGTGAGGCCGCCGTTCAGCGTCTGGCCCGTGCGTGGGCGCGTGCCTATCTTGCGCGCATGGTCTCTCTCTTCGACATCCTGGGGCCCACGATGGTCGGACCGTCGTCGTCGCACACGGCCGGGGCGTGCCGGCTGGGGCTCATCGCGCGCGCGGTGGCGGGGGGCACGCCCGGCGAGGTCCGCATCCAGCTGCACGGCTCCTTCGCCGCCACCGGCGAGGGGCACGGGACGCATCGCGCCATCGTCGGCGGGCTCATCGGCCTGCAGCCGGACGACCTGCGCCTGCGCGACGCCTACGAGGCCGCGAAGGAGGCGGGGCTGCGCTGGGAGTTCGAGGACGTGGACCTGGGCGAGGACGCGCACCCCAACACGGCCATCTTCCACATCCCCCAGGGCGACGACGCCACGCTGGTGGTGCGCGGCGCCTCGCTGGGCGGCGGCCGCGTGGAGGTGTCGGAGATCGACGGCTTTCCCGTGGCGCTGGGGGGCGACTACCACACGGTCGTGCTGCTGGCCCACGACGAGCCCGGAACCATCGCCGCGGTGGCCACGGTGCTGGCGGGGCACCACGTGAACCTGGCCACCATGCGCGTGGACCGCACCGGCCGCCACCAGGACGCGATGATGACCATCGAGGCGGACGAGCCCGTGAGCGCCGCCGCGCTGGGCGCGATTCGCTCGTTCCCGTGGATCCGGTGGGCGCGCGCGGTGCCGCGGATCAGCGGAACGGCGTAGGTTACAGGTTACAGGGGACAGGTTACAGCCTGCTGTCCCGCGCGGGCGCTGGCCCGTTCCGTGGAGTGGCTGGCTGTAGGCGACCAGGGGACAGGGTACAGCCTGCTGTCCCGTGCGGGCGCTGGCCCGTTCCGTGTAGTGGCTGGCTGTACCCTGTAACCTGTCCCCTGTCCCCTGCAGTTCATGCACAGGTCCATCGAATCCCTGATCCGCGACGCCGAGCAGTCCGGCCGGCCGCTGCCGCTCGTGGTGCTGGAGCGCGAGGCGGCGGAGAGCGGCGTGCCCGCGGAGCAGATCCGCGCCCGCATCGCCAGGACGCTGCAGGTGATGCGGCGCGCCATCGACGAGGGGCTCGAGGGCCAGGCGCGCTCCGCCAGCGGGCTCAGCGGCGGGCGCGCGAAGAAGCTGTGGGAGGGTGGGCCGCGCATCCTGGGCGAGCGCGTGACCGCCACGCTGGCCAGCGCCATCGCCACCCTGGAGGTGAACGCGGCGATGGGGCTGATCGTCGCGGCGCCCACGGCGGGCGCGGCGGGGGTGCTGCCCGCCATCCTGGTGTCCGTGGACGAGTTCGCGGACGGCGGCATGGGCGAGGAGCGGCTGGTGGACGCCATGCTGGTGGCCGGCGGCGTGGGCGGGGTCATCGCGCAGCGCGCGTCGCTGGCGGGCGCGGAGGGCGGCTGCCAGGCGGAGACCGGCACGGCGGCGGCGATGGGCGCGGCGGCCGTCACCTGGCTGCACGGGGGGTCGCACGAGCAGATCTCCAACGCCATCGCCCTGTGCCTGCAGGGCATGCTGGGGCTGATCTGCGACCCCATCGGCGGGCTGGTGGAGATCCCCTGCATCTACCGCAACGCCTCCGCGGCCATGCAGGCCATCTCCTCCGCGGAGATGGCGCTGGCCGGGCTGGACTTCCCGGTCACCGCCGACGAGGTGATCGACGTGATGGGCGAGGTGGGGCGCCGCATGCCCGCCGCCTACCGCGAGACGGCGCTGGGCGGGCTGGCCGCGACGCCCTCCGCGCGGCGGCTGGTGCAGATCCGGCCCACCTCGCGCCCGTCCGGCATCAGCCGCTAGCGCCGCCGCCGGGCTGGACAGCGCGCCGCGGGGGTGAAACTTTGGGGAGAGGCCCGGCGTAGCCAGCCCCCGGCCCAGCCCCTGGAGACCATGGCCTTCGCGACCGTCCTTGCCCTGCTGATCCTGATGGCCGTCCTGGCCCGCTGGGTGATCCTTTCCACCCGCGGGGACGACGGCCACTCGCTGGCCGCGCGCGACGCGCAGATGGCGCGGCTGCGCGAGGAGGTGGACGCGCTGCAGTCGGAGGTGCGGCGCCTGGGCGAGGAGCAGAGCTTCATGGTGCGGCTGCTGACCGAGGGCGACCGGCCGCGGACCGCGCCGCCGCCCGGGTCCGGCCCGGACCTTTCCAACCCGGAGACGACGTGATGGTGACCCGCGAGGACGTGGTGAACTTCCTGAACCGCATGGAGCTGCAGTTCGAGGAGGTCGACGAGGGGATGTGGCTGGCCTCTCCCACCGAGGAAGAGGAGGGCGGGGCCAGGCTGGTGATCAGCCTTGCGCCGCCGCTGCTGGTGTTCCGCCTCAAGGTGATGGACGTGCCGCGGGACGGCGAGAAGTGCACCGAGCTGTACCGCATCCTGCTGGAGGCCAACGCCAACGAGCTGGTGCACGCCGCCTACGGCCTGGAAGAGGAGGACGTGGTCCTGACCGAGTCGCTGGAGCTGGAGAACCTGAACTTCAACGAGTTCCAGGCCACGGTGGACTCGTTCCAGATGGCGATGGCGACGCACATGGAAGCCCTGGCTCCCTTCCGCGACTGCTGAGCGCTCACGCCCGCGGCGCACCCCCGGGCCCCGAACGATAGGACGATGGGAATCTTTTCCAAGCTGTCGATGCTGATCCGGTCGAACCTCAACGACCTGATCGCCCGGGCCGAGAACCCGGAGAAGATGCTCGAGCAGGTCATCATCGACATGCGCGAGCAGCAGACCAAGGCCAAGCAGGAGGTGGCC
>DASTLD010000601.1:0-7400 GCA_035715345.1 Longimicrobium sp. | reverse complement strand
CGCCTCGATCGCCTGGAACCAGCACGGGTCGCAGGTCGATCCCTTGAGCTCATCGTAGAGGAGCTGCTTCTCGGCCCCGTGGGCAAAGACCCAGTGGACCGCCAGCTCGGCGCAGGTCAGCACCGAGGAGGGGGTGGGAAGCTGGCCGCCGCGCCCGGGCTGCGTGAAGCCGCGCGCGGTGGCGACGAGCTCCTGCATGAGCGGATGGGTGCCGCTCATGTTCGCGGCCTGGGCGTCTCCGCGGCGCTGCAGCACGTCGTGCAGCGCGGCCTGGAGGAGCGAGAGCTCCGGGTGGTGAAGGGTGGGAATGTGCATTGTGTCCGGGCGGTGAAGGGGAAAGGATGAACAGACCCCCACACCATACCCGCCGGATTGTCACCGGGTCAAGTGCGACAATTTGCAGCGCCGGAGGGCACGCCTGCTTCGCGTCCCCCGGCCGATCGGCACGCCGACCGCCAGGCTTGCCGCCGCCGCGGCCGCGGAGTGGGAAGGGGCGTCCACGCTCGGCCGGGAGCCGGCCGGGTGCGGCGCCTACAGCACATGCTTGTCGATCGGCCGGCGACGATTAGCTTGGCCTTCATCCCCCCGGGATGCCTCCCCGCTCTCCGCCTCACCCGTCCCCCGCCCGCCCATGCCGATGGCCGCCCGCCCCTCCCATCCGCTCGTGCGCCTGGCCCTGGCCCTGCTCCCGGCACTGCTGCTGGCGGGCGGGCTCCGGGCGCAGGGCGGCTACCTGCTCCAGGGCACCGTCGTCCCGATGGACCGGCCCCCCTTCGAGGGGTACGTGCTGGTGCGCGACAGCGGCATCGCCCTGGTGGGCACCGGGGCTCCTCCGCCCGAGGCCGCGGGGGCCGTGCGGGTCGGCACCACCGGTGTCATCTATCCGGGGCTGCTCGACGCGCACAACCACCCCACCTACAACGTCCTTCCCCTCTGGAACGCCCCCCGCACCTACGACAACCGCTACCAGTGGCGCCGCGGCGAGCCGGCGTACGCGACCTACGTCACCCGGCCCTACTCCTTTCTCCGCGACTCGGTGCGGGTGTCCGCGCAGATGGCGGTGTGGGCCGAGGTGCGCGCGCTCGCGGGGGGGACCACGGCGCTGCAGGGGTGGGGCCCGAGGGACGCCCAGCAGTTCGGCGGCGACCTGGCGCGCGAAGCCGAGGCGCCCAACTACGGGCACCCGTGGCGGGGCGGCACCGCCATCGACCTGCCGCCGGGGACGGTGCTGGGCCGGCGCGACAGCCTGCTCGCGCTCTCGCCCTGGACGCTGCACCTGGCCGAGGGGCGGCCCGGGGATTCGCTCTCCGTGCACCAGGCCGACAGCCTGCACCAGTTCCGCCTGCTTGCCCCGCGGGTCGCGGTCATCCACGGCACGGCGGTGCCCGTGGCGCAGCTGCGGGCCTACGCCGACAGCGGCGTGAGCCTGGCCTGGTCGCCCATCAGCAACGGGCTGCTCTACGGCGCCACCACGCCCATCGACAGCGCGTGGCGCGCGGGGGTCAACGTCTCGATCGGGAGCGACTGGGGTCCCTCGGGCTCGAAGAACCTGCTGGGCGAGCTGAAGGCGGCGGACCTATGGAACCAGGCCCACGGGCGGCCCTTCTCCGACTCGGTGCTGGCGGCGATGGTGACGGTGCACCCGGCGCGGGCGCTGCAGTGGCAGGCGTGGGCAGGGACGGTGACGCAGGGGAAGGCCGCCGACCTGGTGGTGCTCGACCGCATCCGGCTGGATCCGTACCGCAACCTGATCGAGGCCACCGAGCGCAACGTGCAGCTCGTCTTCGTGGGCGGGCGCCCGGTGTACGGCGACGCCGGGGTGCTGGAGCCGCTGTACCCCGGCGGGGTCGAGCGGGTGGGAACGCTGCTGGGGCGCGACAAGGCGGTCTCGCCGCCCGCCACGGCCGCGCGCCCGACCTTTGCCTCCACGCGCGACACGCTGCACCGGCTGTTCGCGCACGCCGCGCTCGCGGGGCGCACCCACCTGGACCCGCTCTTCGCGGCCACCGACACCGCGTTCTTCGGCGTGCTGGCCGCGAAGGCGGGCCCGCTGACGTGGCTCTCGGGGATCGTGAACTACTACCGGCAGCCCGCCGCCACCGGGCCGCGGTCCACGGACGCCTACGCCAGGCCGGACCCCTCGGCGCCGGGGACGGGCTCGTTCCCTCCGGGCGTCGCGGTGACCATCGTGGAGAAGGTGGAAGTGGCGCCGGGCCGGTGGTGGGCCCTCGTCTCCCCCGGCCCCGGCGCCACGCGCGCCGTCGGGTACGTGCGGATGGAGGACCTCTTCGTCCCCCCCTGAAGCCGTTCGTCGAACGGACGCTCGCCTGACCGCATCCGCGCGCGGAAAGCCCCGCCGCGACCGCTACCGGGCTCCGTGCAGGAGCGGGAGACGGGGCCCGAACCCGCGACCCTTCCCCGGGAAGGCGACCCCGGGGAGCCCTCGGCGGCGCTCGTTCAGCCGTTCGGGGAGCGGGCCGTGCGGGGACCCCCGCCGCCGGGGCTCGCGGCACCTCGCGCGGTCTCGCCGGCGTGGCGGAGCAGCGCGGCTCCGATGGCCGGCAGCGGGAGGACCCGGTCCACGGCACCCAGGGCGGCCGCGGCGCCGGGCATCCCGTACACCACGCTGGTGGCCCGGTCCTGCGCCAGGGTGGCCGCGCCCGCGCGCCGCAGCGCCAGCAGCCCCTGCGCGCCGTCGCTCCCCATCCCGGTGAGCAGCACGCCCACGGCCAGGGGTCCCGCCGCTGCGGCCGCGGAGTGGAAGAGCGCGTCCACGCTCGGGCGGCTGCCGTCCAGGTGCGGCCCCTCCTCGACCTCCACCCGCCAGCGGCCCGGCACCCCCCGGACCCGCACGTGCCCGGACCCCGGCGCGACCAGCACCACGCCGGGCGCCACCGCGTCGCCATCCACCGCCTCGCGCACCTCCAGCCGGGAGCGCGCGTCCAGGCTGCGCGCGAAGGCCGCGGTAAAGCCGGCCGGCATGTGCTGCGCGACCACCATCCCCGGCGCGTCGGCCGGCAGGCCCGCCAGCAGGGTGTGCAGCGCCTCGGTGCCGCCCATCGACGCGCCCACCACCACCAGCCGCGGCACGCCGGGGGAAACCGGCACGCGCGGCGGGGGCGGGAGCACGGTCCCGAACTCCGCCCCCACCGTCCGCGGCCGCGCCCGCGCCGCCTCGCGGACGGCGCGCACCAGCTGCACCGCCACGCCGGCGAAGCCCTCGGCCGCGCCCGGCTTGGCCATCACCTCCACCGCGCCCAGACGCAGCGCCTCCAGCGCGCTCTCGGTGCCGCGCTGCGTGAGCCCCGAGAACACCACCACCGGGAGCGGGGCGTCGTCCATCACCGCGCGCAGAAAGGCCAGGCCGTTCATCCGCGGCATCTCCAGGTCCAGCAGCACCACGTCGGGGCGGCGGGCGCGCATCTTCTCCAGCGCCACCAGGGGGTCGGGCGCGGCGCGCACCTCCACCCCCGGCTGCCGGGCAAGGAGCGCGGTGACGAGCTGCCGCAGCACGGCGGAGTCGTCCACCACCAGCACGTCGATCCCTCCCGCCGCGGCGCTCACCAGCGTGTCCCCGCCGCCAGCAGCGCCCCGGCCTCGTCCGCGGGCAGGGCCCGGGAGAAGAAGTATCCCTGCGCGAAGTCGCACTCCATGGCGCGCACCTCCGCCAGGTGTCCGGATGTCTCCACTCCCTCGGGCACCACGTGCATCCCCAGGCCGTGCGCCAGCCCCACCACGGCACGGACGATGTCGCCGCAGGCGCCCACCTTGCCCAGCCCCGCGATGAAGGAGCGGTCGATCTTGAGCACGTCCACCGGAAAGCGGTGCAGGTAGGAGAGGCTGGAGTAGCCGACCCCGAAGTCGTCTACGCACAGCATGACCCCCAGCGCCTTGAGCCGGCAGAGGGTCTCCACCGCCGCCTCGCCGCTCTCCATGATGGCGCTCTCGGTGATCTCCAGGTGCAGGCGGTTGGCCGCCAGCCCCGCCCCCGCCAGGGCGTCTTCCACGTCGGCCACCACCCCCGGGTGCCGGAGCTGCCGCGCGGAGAGGTTCACGCCGACCGCGATCCCCGCTGCGCCCGGGTGGCGCTCGCCCCACTCCCGCGCCTGGCGGCAGGCCTGCGCCAGCACCCAGCGCCCGGCGGGCACCAGCACCCCCGAGGCCTCGGCGGCGGCCAGGAACGCGGAGGGGGGGAGCAGGCCGCGCTCCGGGTGGCGCCAGCGCATCAGCGCCTCGAACGCGGTGACGGCGCCGGTGCGCGTGGAGACGATGGGCTGGTAGTGGAGCTCGAACTCGCGCCGCTCCAGCGCCCGCCGCAGCGCCCCCTCGAGGCGGAGCCGCTCCACCGCGTGCAGGTGCATCGCGGGCTCGAACACGCTGCACTGCCCCGGCCCGCGCCGCGCGGACTCGGCCATGGCGGCGGCGGCGTCGCGCATGAGCTCCGCGGCGTTCACGGTCCCCGCGCCCGCCACCCCCACGCCCACGCTGGCGGTGGCGAACACCTCGTGCCCGCCCAGCAGGAGCGGGGCGCCCAGCGCCCGCTGGATGCGGCTCGCGGCCGCCAGCGCGGCGGGGGGAGCAGCGGCCTCGTCCAGCAGCACCGCGAAGCGGCCGCCGCCCAGGGTGGCCACGCGGTCGTGCGGCCCCAGGCACCCGGCCATGCGCGACGCCGCCGAACCCAGCAGCGCCTCGCACCACAGCGGGCCCAGCGCCTCGGCCACCGCGTCCACCTGGTCGATGCGCAGGCACAGCACGGAGAACTGCGCCGTGCCGGAGCGGCCGCGCCGCAGCCGCCGGGCAATGTGCGCCAGGAATGCCTCGGAATCGAGCGGCGCCGCGGCAGCGGCCGCCGCGGCCAGGCGGCGGATCGGGCTCAGCACGCTGATCTCTCCTGCGATCTTCATGGGACGGCCTTCGCGGCCGGCTCGTCGGACCGGGTGTAGACGGTGGGGAGGACGTGCCTGGCCCTCCCGGTAACGCGGCTCAGGCTCTCGGCGTGCCCCAGGAACAGGTGCCCGCCCGGCTCCAGCCGGTCCAGCAGGCGGTCCACCGCGGCGGCGCGCGAGGCGTCGTCGAAGTAGATGAGCACGTTGCGGCAGAACACCAGGTCGAAGCGCCCGGCCAGGTCGTACTCCGCGTCGTTCAGGTTGAGCTGCTGGAAGCGGACGAGCCCTCGCAGCGCCGGCCCCGCCGCCAGCATCCCCTCCTGGGAGCGCCGCCCGCGCAGCATGTAGCGCCTGAGGTACGCCTCGGGGATCTCGTCCTTGCGGGCCATCGGCCAGACGCCCGTCTCCGCGCGCTCCAGCACCTTCGTGGAGAGGTCGGTGGCCACCACCTCCAGGCTCCACCCCTCGGAGGGCGGAAGGTGGTCCAGGAGCGCCATGGCGATCGAGTACGGCTCCTCGCCGCTGGAGCACCCCGCGCTCCACGCCCGCACCCGCCGCGCGCGGCCCCGCGCCGCGGCCTGGGCGCGCCAGCGGGGAAGGAGCTCCCCGGCCAGGAACTCCCAGTGGTGCCGCTCGCGAAAGAAGTGCGTCTCGTGCGTGCAGACGGCCTCCAGCATGCGCCGCCGCTCGGCCGCGTCGCCGCCGTCCGCCACCAGCCGCCAGTACGCGCCGAAGGAGCGCAGCCCCAGCTCGCGCAGCCGCCGCGACAGGCGCCCCACCAGCAGCGCCTGCTTGCAGTCCGCCAGGTGGATTCCCGCCTCGCGGTAGATGAGTGCCCGGAAGCGCGCGAACTCGTTCGGCCCCATCGCCGGCGCCGCGCGGCCGGCGCCCGTGGACGGGCGGGAGTCGGGCGCGCTCACCGCCCGGCCTCCGCCGCCGCCGGGGTCACGCCGCCACCTCCGCGGGTGCCCCGGCCGGTGCTTCCGCCGCGGGACCGGCGGCATCCGCCGCGGAACCCCCCTCCCCGGCGTGCTCCGCGTCCGCCGCGGCGACGGCGGCGGCGTCCTCGGCGGAGAGGAGGAGGTCCAGGTCCAGCAGCAGGGCAAAGCGCTCCCCCAGCCGGGCCATCCCCCGCAGGAACTCCACCCGGGCCCGGGGGCCGAACGGCGGCGGGGGCTCGATGTCGCCCGCGTCCAGGTCCACCACCTGGCTCACCGCCTCGGCGATCACCCCCATGACCGTGCGCTCGCCCTCCAGCGCCACGTCCACGATCACGATGCAGGTGCGGCCGGTGACGGGGGTGTCGGGAAGGCCCAGCTTGACCGCCAGGTCCACCACCGGCACCACCCGGCCGCGCAGGTTCAGCACGCCGCGGATGGACGGCGGCGCCGTCGGAACGCGGGTGACCTGCTCGTAGCGCAGGATCTCGCGCGCCTGCAGCAGCTCCACCGCGTACTCCTCGCCGGCGAGCTGAAAGGTGAGGTACTGCCCCGCCTGGCCCGCCGCGGTTGCCGTGCTCATGTGCCCCTCCACGGCTAGAAGCGGGTGAAGTCGTGGGCGGACGGAACCGACGCCGCGTACGCGCCGCGGCCGTTGCCCGCCGACACCTCGACGGGCGCCGGACGCGGGCGGGCGCGGCCCGGCTCGGCCGCCCCGTCCACGTGGAAGAACGCCGTGAGCTGCTGCAGCGCCCCGGCCTGCGACGAGAGCTCCTCCGCCGTGCTGGCCAGCTCCTCGGCCGACGAGGCGTTGCGCTGCGTCACCTGGTCCATCTGCGCCACGGCGCGGTTGATCTGGGTGACGCCCGCGGCCTGCTCGGCGCTGGCGGCGGCCACCTCCTGCACCAGCTCGGCGGTGCCGCGGATGGCCGGCACCAGCTCGCCGAGCAGGCGCCCGGAGCGCTCCGCCACCGCCACGCTGGAGCCCGCCAGCCCGCCGATCTCCTTGGCGGCCGTCTGGCTGCGCTCCGCCAGCTTGCGCACCTCGGTGGCGACCACGGCGAAGCCCTTGCCGTGCTCCCCCGCGCGCGCCGCCTCGATGGCCGCGTTCAGCGCCAGCAGGTTGGTCTGGTAGGCGATCTCCTCCACGATGTCGATCTTCTCCGCGATGGTCCGCATCGCCTCCACCGTCTCCTGCACGGTGCGGCCGCTCTCGTCGGCGTCGCGGGCGCCCTGCACCGCCATCCGCTCCATGCGGCGCGAGTTCTCGGCGTTCTGGCCGATCGTGGCCCCCATCTCCTCCAGGCTGGCCGAGGTCTCCTCGACGGAGGCGGCCTGCTCGCTGGTGCCCTGCGAGAGCGAGCTGGCGGTGGCCGACACCTGCTCGGACGCCGCCGAGAGCGCGCTGGCCCCCGCCCGCACCTCGGCGATGGTGTGCGACAGGCGGCGCACCATCTCGGCGAAGGCGGTGCCCAGCACGTCGCGCTCGCCGCGCGGCGCCATCCGCACCGTCAGGTCTCCCCCGGCGATCTGCTCGGCCGCGGTGGCGATGAGCCGCTGCGACCGCACCATCTCG
>DASTLD010000600.1:0-3662 GCA_035715345.1 Longimicrobium sp. | reverse complement strand
ATGCGGATGGTAGAGACGCCCCGCCGGGGCGTCTATACGGGGCGTGCGGTGCACGGGACCATCCGCCGCGCGCAGAAGTTCTCCCCCTCTCCACGCGCCGCGCGCACGAAACACCGCCCCGGGCGCCGGGCTGAGGCGGCGCGGGGGGAGGGGGCCGGGGGGTGGGGCCTCCCCGCGCAGACCGCCGCTTCGCTCACCATACCAGCCCTCGCCCGCTCCGCGGGGGAGGGGAAGCGAGGAACGAGCGGGGAGGGGGCCCGCGCAGACCTTCGCCCCTCAAGCACTTTCGCACTTTCGCACTTTCGCACTCACGCACTCACGCACTTCCCGTCCGGGCAACCCTCCATCCCCACCCGGCATCTGACTCGTCCGGACCCGTGAACGGACCATGGAAGACCTTCACCTGATCACCCGTGCCCGGCAGGGCGACGGCGGCGCCATCCGCGAGCTGTACGACCGGCACTCGCAGCGCGTGTTCGCCGTCATCAAGCGCCTGGCCGGCGATGACGACGCCCTGGCGGAAGACTGGGCGCAGGAGGCGTGGGTGCGCGCCATCCGCGCGCTGCCCACCTTCCGCGGCGAATCGCGCTTCACCACCTGGCTGCACCGCATCGCGGTCAACAGCGCCCTGCACGGACGCCGCAGCCGCGTCCGCAAGGCCGGCCGCGAGGCTGTCCTGGACGACCACCACTCCGTGCGCCCCGCCGCGGAGAAGACCGTGCTGCGCCTGCAGCTGGAGAAGGCGATGGCGCGGCTGCCGGAGGGGATGCGGCGCGTGCTGGTGCTCCACGACGTGGAGGGCTACACGCACGAGGAGATCGGCGAGATGCTGGGCGTGAACCCCGGCACCTGCAAGAGCCAGCTCTTCAAGGCCCGGGCGCGCATGCGCCGCCTGCTGAGCCCGGCGCAGGACGAGGAAATGGAGGAGGAGAGGGCCCTATGCAGCACCTGACCCTGGAAGACCTGGCGCGGCTGGTGGACGAGGCCGCGGAGCCGCACGAGGCGGAGCACCTGCGCGGCTGCCTGGTGTGCCGCCGCGAGCTGGCGGAGCTGCGCTCGCAGACGGAGGCGCTGGGCGCGCTGCCGGACCCGGAGCCCACCCCCGCCGCCTGGCTGGCCCTGGAGGCGCGCCTGCGGTCCGACGGGCTGATCCGCGGCGCCGCCCCGCTCCCCGCGCGGGGGGTCCGCTTCCACCCCGTGCTCCGCATCGCCGCCGCGCTGGTGCTGTTCCTGGCCGGCGGCGTCGCGGGCGCGGCGCTCTGGCGCGGCGGCGGCGCCGCACCGCTGGCCAGCGGGCCGGCCACCCTGCCCGCCTCGCGCGCCGTCGCCTCGCCCTCGATGGCGATGCCGGTGGTCTCGCCGGTGGAGTCCGGCGCGGCGGAAGCGGCGCCCGCGGGCGTGCGGCTGGTGGGCAACGGCACGGGCGCGGACAACGCGGCGGCACGGCCCGCGGGGCGGCGCCGCGCCCCGCTGCGGGTGACCCGGGCGGAGGCGCAGGAGGCGGCGCGCGAGCTGGTGCGTGCGCAGGCCGCCTACCTGGCCGCCCTGGAGCGGTACGCCGCCATCGCGGATCCCGCGTCCGGCAACGACGCCGGCACCCGCATGGCGGCGCTGGACCGGCTGGTGGAGCTGACGGCGGACGGGCTGGAGCGGGTGCCCGGCGACCCCGTCGTCAACGGCTACCACCTGGCCGCGGTCAGCGCGCGCGACGCGCTGCGCCGCGAGATGGACAAGGACGCACGCACCACCTGGTTCTGATCAACCCTGAACGATAGAGACGGAGACCCGCCCATGAAGCACCGTACCCTCTGGCTGTCCCTGCTCGCCGCCGGCCTGGCCCTGCCGGGCGCGCTGCGGGCGCAGGACGAGCCCTGCCCCTGCCGCCGCCCCGGCATGATCGGCGTGGCGTTCTCGGAAGATTCCGCCCGCCGCGTGGTGGTCATCACCGACGTGCGCCGCGGCTCTCCCGCCGAGGAGGCCGGCGTCCGCGAGGGCGACGTGGTCGTCCGCCTGAACGGGCAGACCGCCACCTTCGACCGCTTCGGCCGCCTGCCGCTGGACCTGCAGGCCGGCGACACCGTGCGCCTGCGCCTGCGCGGCGGCCAGGGCGGCGGCGAGCGGGACGTGGTGGTGGTGGCGCAGGCCCGCCCCTTCGGCCCCATGGTGTTCCGCGAGCCGATGGAGGGCGCGCGCGTCTTCGAGCTCCGCGGCGACTCGCTCCGGCTGGAGGAGCTGACCATCCGGCTGGACAGCCTGCACTCCCGCCTGCGCATGGTGGACCCCGAGCACATCCGCATCCGCATCGACACCATCACCGAGCTGCTGCGCGACACGCTGGTGGCGCGGCAGATGTTCCGCCTGGACGAGCTGAACCGCGCGCAGGAGATGGCGCTGCGCGACGGGCGGGTGATGCTCGAGCGCCTGGAGAACCAGCCCTTCCTGTTCGAGGTAGGGATGCGGGCGGCCGCGGGGGCGGAGCTGGCGCCCATGAACGAGGGGCTGGCGCGCTACTTCCGCGTGGACGAGGGCGCGCTGGTGCTCTCCGTGGGCGACGACACCCCGGCCGCGCGCGCCGGCCTGCAGGCGGGCGACGTGATCGTCAGCGTGGGCGGCGACGAGGTGGAGGACCCCTCCGACTTCCGCCGCAGCCTGATGAGCGACGAGGACCGCCGGATGGAGATCGGCATCGTGCGCCAGGGCCGCCGCCAGACGCTGACGCTGGAGTGGGAGCGCCCCGAGGGGGTGCGCCGCTTCCGCTCCGTCGAGCCCTCGCGCCGCCGCTCGCCCCGCAAGTAGAGAAAAGAAAGGACCTCACGCAGAGGACGCGGAGGTCGAAAAGAGAGCCGCAGAGGAAACCCCATCGATTCCTCTGCGGCTCTCTGTTTTCCTCTGCGGCTCTGCGTGAGGTCTTTTATCTCGCCCGTACGACGGTGGGCGCCCGCGCGAGCAGCCGCGAGAGGGCCCGGCGCTGGTCCCGCCAGGCCGCGTCGTACCCGACGGAGCTGCTGATCCCCGTGTAGGCCATGGCCACCGCGGGGTCCACCGGCTGGCCCTTGCGGCGCACCTCGTAGTGCAGGTGCGGACCGGTGGCCAGTCCCGTGGCGCCCACGAAGCCCACCACGTCGCCCTGCCGCACCGCCTGGTACGGCCGCACCGCGATGGACGACAGGTGCGCGTAGCGGGTGGCGTAGCCGTTGGGGTGCTGCACCTCCACCAGGTTGCCGTACCCCCCCCGCGCGCTGGCAAAGGTCACGCTCCCGTCCGCGGTGGCGTACACCGGCGTGCCGTGCGCGGCCGCGTAGTCCACCCCGGTGTGCGGCAGCACCCGGCGCAGGATGGGGTGCAGCCGGTCCATGCGGAAGGGCGAGGTGACCCGCAGCGCCCGCAGCGGCCCGCTCCACGCGGCCGGGTCCAGCGAGTTGCCCAGGTCGTCGTAGTACCCCGGCTTCTCCGCGTCCTCGTGGAAGAAGACCGTGTGCAGCCCGCCCCCCACCGCCGCCTGCGCCGCCAGCACCTGGATGGAGCGCGTGGCCCCGTCCGTCCGCCGCACCCGCTCGTACGCCACCTTGAGCCGCCCGCCCCCCTGCAGCGCGCGGTCGCGCAGGATGGGCAGGAAGATCTTGTCCAGGTGGCGCCCCACCATCTCGCGCTCCGCCTCCGAC
>DASTLD010000599.1:0-12099 GCA_035715345.1 Longimicrobium sp. | reverse complement strand
CGGGACCGCGATCGGGCGCAGCGCGCCGGTAGCGAGGCGGACGCCGGGCGTCCGCCGGGGCGAAGACTACTCCTCGCCGCCCTCGTCGCCGCCGGGCACGCCGGCCACGTCCGCCCGCGGGCGGCGCTTGCGGCGGGGGCGGCGCTTCTTGTCGCCACGGTCGTCGCCGCGGTCGGCCGGCTGGCGCTCGCCGGTCTCGCTGCTGTAGGTGGTCACCTCGGCCTCGTCGGCGCGGCGGCGGTCCTCGGCCGGCATGGCGGCGCGGGCCTCCACGATGGCCTCGGCGATGGCGTTGCCGATGATCTCCACCGAGCGGATGGCGTCGTCGTTGCCCGCGATGGGCACCGTGAGCACGTCCGGGTCGGCGTTGGTGTCGGCGATGGCGATCACGGGGATCCCCAGCTTGTTGGCCTCGCTGATGGCGATGCGCTCGCGCTTGCTGTCGATGACGAACAGGGCGCCGGGCAGGCGGGCCATGTCCTTGACGCCGGCCAGGTACTTCTCCAGGCGCTCGCGCTCACGGGTCAGCATGAGGCGCTCCTTCTTGGTGTAGTACTCGAAGGCGCCCTCCTCCTCGCCGCGCTCCAGCTCGCGCAGGCGGCGGATCTGCTTCTTGATGGTCGTGAAGTTGGTGAGCATGCCGCCCAGCCAGCGCTCCGTCACGAAGAAGGAGTGGCTGCGCTCGGCCGCGCCCTCGATGACCGGCTTGAGCTGCTTCTTGGTGCAGACGAAGAGGATGCGGTCGCCGCGGCTGATGACCGCGCGCGTCAGCTCCTGCGCCAGCTCGATCTGCCGCAGCGTCTTCTTGAGGTCGATGATGTAGATGCCGTTGCGCTCCGCGAAGATGAACTTGCGCATCTTCGGGTTCCAGCGGCTGGTCTGGTGTCCGAAGTGGACACCGGCCTCCAGGAGGTCCTGGATCTGGGGGACGGCCATGGTGCGGATTCCTCTCTGCAATGCGGTTTTCCCTGCGGCCCCACGCCGGGGCCCGGGCTTCCACCGCCGTCATCCGCGGCGCCGACCGCCCCGGTCAGGGGGCGGCACCCGGCGGCGCGTCGGGCGGTGTGCGAGGTTGGCCGGGATTCGGGCGAAGCGCGCGTGCCGGGACCATCGGTCCCGGCACGCCGCGCCGCCGGCGCTCCCGGGCTAGCGCTTGCTGAACTGGAAGCGCTTGCGGGCGCCCGGACGGCCGGGCTTCTTGCGCTCCACCTCGCGCGGGTCGCGGGTCAGCAGGCCCTCCGCGCGCAGGCGCGGGCGGAACTCCTCGTTGACCTTGAGCAGCGCGCGGGCAACGCCCAGGCGGATGGCGTCGGCCTGGCCGCGAAGCCCGCCGCCGGCCACGTTCACCTTGACGTCGTACTGTCCTTCCGTCTCCGTGGCGGCCAGGGGGCGGCCGGCGGACTGCCGCAGCACGTGGCGCGGCAGGTACTCCTCCAGCGTGCGGCCGTTGACCGTCCACTCGCCCTTGCCCGGGCGCAGGTAGACGCGCGCGACCGAGGTCTTGCGGCGTCCGATCGCGTGGTACTGTTCCGTCGCCATGATCAGAAGGTCAGGGGCTCGGGGTTCTGGGCCTGGTGCGGGTGCTCCGCGCCGGCGTACACCTTCAGCTTCTTGCGCATCTGGCGCCCCAGCGCGTTCTTGGGCAGCATGCCCTTGACCGCGAGCTCGATCACCCGCTCGGGGTGCTTGGCCAGCATCTCACGGAAGGGGATGAACTTTTCCCCGCCCATGTAGCCGGTGTGCTTGAAGTAGGTCTTCTGGTCCGCCTTGGCGCCGCTCAGGCGTACCTTGTCCGCGTTGATGACCACGACGTAGTCGCCGGTGTCCAGGTGCGGGGTGTAGGTCGGCTTGTGCTTGCCGCGCAGGATGCGCGCGACCTCGGTGGCAACGCGGCCCAGGATCTTGCCGCCGGCGTCGACCACGAACCACCTGTGCTCGATCTCTCCCGCCTTAACGGAATACGTCTTCATCGTACTCTTCTCGCGCCCGGGGCGCGGGCCTGTGCCGGGCCGGTGCCGGCAGGTTGTCTGGTTCCGAACGGAAAACTCCGCCTCCGGCACCTACCCGAGGCGGAGCGGCGTGGTCGGGACAGACCGGTACGATACAAAGAACCCGCGCAGGTGTCAACCGGCGCGGGCCTGTTTTTCCATCTACGAGGGGAGGTTCGGGCGTGTCCGGGCACCCTGCCTTCCATGCGGCGGAGGCCCCCTCCCAAACCCTCCCCCAACTTCGGGGAGGGCTTATTCCATCACCCTCCCGCAGTTCCTCCGCGTCCTCTCTTCTGAACCTCCGCGCCCTCTGCGTGAATTGCAGTTGTAGTTCTACGCGAGGAAGGTCTCCAGGAAGCGAGCCCGGGACTGGTGCCGCAGCCGCAGCAGCGCCTTCTCCTTGATCTGCCGCACGCGCTCGCGCGTGATGCCGAAGCTCTCGCCGATCTGCTCCAGCGTCATGGGCTCCGTGTCGCCCAGGCCGAAGTACAGGCGCAGCACCTTGGCCTCGCGCTCCGTGAGCGTGCCCAGCGCCTCGTCGATGGTGCGCTTGAGGGCGTGCTCGTACACCTCGTCGTCGGGGCCCGGCGACAGGTTGTCGGAGAGGTAGTCGAGGAGCTGCCCGTCCTCGCCCGGCACCAGCGGCGCGTCGAGCGACAGGTACACCTGCGACATGGCCAGCGCGTGGCTGATCTCGTCCTCCGGCACCTCCAGCTCGGTGGCGATCTCCTGCAGCGTGGGCTCGCGGCCCAGCTCCTGGGTCATGGCGCTGGAGCGCTTGCCGATGCGGTGCACCGTGCCCGCGCGGCTCAGCGGCACGCGCACGATGCGCGACTGCTCCGCCAGCGCCTGCAGGATGGCCTGGCGGATCCACCACACCGCGTAGGAGATGAACTTGATGCCCTTGGTCTCGTCGAACTTACGGGCCGCCCGGATGAGCCCGATGTTGCCCTCGTTGATGAGGTCCGCCAGCGACACGCCCTGGTTCTGGTACTTCTTTGCCACCGCCACCACGAAGCGCAGGTTGCTGCGCACCAGCCGGTCCAGGGCGTCCACGTGGCCGTCGCGGATCAGCTTGGCCAGCCGGCACTCCTCTTCCCGGTCGATCAGCGGGTACGCGCTGATCTCGCGGAGGTACTGGTCCAGTGACTCGGATTCCGCGGGGATTTTCTTGGGCGGGCTGAACGCCATGGTTCGCTGCTCCGGGCAGGGCGGAAAGCGGGGGGCGGTACGGGCAGGTCAACCGGCGGGGGCGGCGCGTCGGGGGCGCGCAAAGGTGGGGTGGGAAAGCGTCCCGGCGGGTGCATGCCTGGTTGGAACATGGATAGGCCGCACCGAGGTGTCAACCCCTCCCCGCCAAAGGAACTAGGCGGCAAACGGACGTCTCTCCGCGGGTCAGTGGATGACCTCGCCGATGCGGTCCCAGCGCACCGAGGTCAGCCACGAGAACTGCCGCGTGATGTCGTCCTCGTACGAGTAGTAGACGAACATGGGCCGCCCCTTGATGGACCGCGCGTCCAGGAAGCCCCAGTAGCGCGAATCTTCCGAGCGGTCGCGGTTGTCGCCCAGCGCGAAGAACTTGCCGGGCGGCACCACCAGCGGCCCCCAGTTGTCGCGCGTGGGGTGGTAGGTGCGGTAGGTCAGCGTGCGGTCCACCAGGTAGTCGAGCTGCCACAGCATCTTGCCGTCGGGGGGGTCGCCCAGCGGGTCCGTGTGGCGCACGAACGGCTCGTCCTGCGGCCGGCCGTTGCGGTACAGCACCTTGTCGCGCATCTCCAGCGTGTCGCCGGGCATGCCCACCAGGCGCTTGACGTAGTTCTTGTGCGGCTCGTGCGGCGGCAGGAACACGACCACGTCGCCGTGCTTGGGGTGCGCAAAGGCGGGCAGGCGCTTGTTGGTCAGCGGGATCTCCGCCCCGTACACGGCCTTGTTGACCAGCAGGAAGTCGCCGATGAGCAGCGTGCCTTCCATGGAGCCGGTGGGGATCTTGAACGCCTCCACCGCGAAGGTGCGCACGGCCAGGAACAGCAGGATGGCGGTGCTGATGGCCTTGGTCCACTCCCACATCCAGCGCCCCGTGCTGACCGCGACGCGCGCGGCATCGGAGGCGCGGCGGCGCTCCGGCCCCGCCCCGGGGGCGGCGTCGTCGGCGGGCGGGGTGCGGGGGTCGTCCATGCGCATGCGGGGGGAGAGCGGGTACGGCGTGGCACGTAAATCATCGCACCGCCCGGCATTACACGCAACGGGGCACCCCCGTTCCTGCACACCCCGGGCCGCGCGCCCTCCCTGCCTCCCGCCAGCCGCTTCGCCTGCAAATCCCCCGAATCCTGGCTGCGGGACCGTGGCAAACAGCCATGGATCGTGCACTTACGAGATCATGTGCGCCGGGATCGAGGACCCTGTCTCGCCGGACGGGCTCCGGATTTACGCGTGCTACGTGGCGGGAGATGTGAGGACCCAGGCGGGATGGAGCATTCAATACCCCCTCCCCCCGAAGTTGGGGGGAGGGGTGGGGAGGGGGGCCTCCGCGGTTGGGAGGCACTCGGCACCATGCACGGACGGCGGCCCGCGCCCCCTACGCGTGCCAGCCGGCGGAGTCCAGGCGGCGGTCCAGGTCGTAGGCGGCGCTGATCAGGGCCAGGTGGGTGAAGGCCTGGGGAAAGTTGCCCAGGTGCTCGCCGCTGGGGCCCAGCTCCTCGCTGAAGAGCCCCAGGTGGTTGGCGTATCCCAGCACCTTCTCGAACACGAAGCGCGCCTGCTGCAGGTCGCCGCCGCGCGAAAGGCACTCGGCGTACCAGAACGAGCAGATGGTGAAGGTGCCCTCCTCGTCCGCGAAGCCGTCCGTGTCTCCCCCGGCCACGTCGTAGCGGCGGACGAGCGAGTCGCGCACCAGGTCCTTGCGGATGGCCTCCAGGGTCGACACCCAGCGCGGGTCCGTGGGGCCGATGAAGCGCAGCAGCGGCATGAGCAGCGCGGCCGCGTCGAGCTGCTCCCCGCCCACGTACTGCACGAACGCCTGCCGCCGCGGGCTCCACAGCTCGTCGTACACGCTGCGGTAGATGGCGTCGCGCGCCTCCAGCCAGCGCGCCTCCGGCGCCGGCAGCGAGCGGTGCCGCGCCAGGCGGACGGCGCGGTCCACCGCCACCCAGTTCAGCACCCGGCTGGACAGGAAGTGCCGCGGGCCGCGCCGCGTCTCCCACAGCCCCTGGTCCGGCAGCCGCCAGTTGCCGCACACCCAGTCCACCACCCCCGACAGCGCGTTCCAGGTGTCGTAGGCGATGGGCTCCGCGTGCTTGTCGTACAGGTACACGCTGTCCATCAGCGCGCCGAACACGTCGAGCTGGAGCTGCTGCGCCGCGGCGTTGCCGATGCGCACCGGCCGCGAGCCGCGGTACCCCTCCCAGTGCCCCAGCTCGTGCTCCGGCACCTGGTGCGCGCCGTCGATGGCGTACAGCGGCTGCAGCGGCGGCCCCTCGTGCGCCTCGCGGCAGCGGTCCGCGATCCAGTGGATGAAGGCGCCGGTCTCCTCCGTCAGCCCCAGGCGGATCAGCGCGTAGAGGGTGAAGGCGGCGTCGCGGATCCAGGTGTAGCGGTAGTCCCAGTTGCGCGCGCCGCCCACCGTCTCCGGCAGCCCGAACGTGGGCGCGGCCACCAGCGACCCGTGCGGCTCGGAGAAGAGCAGCTTGAGGGCCAGCGCGGAGCGGTTCACCTCGTCGCGCCAGCGGCCGCGGTAGGTGCTGCGCCCGATCCAGCGCCGCCAGTAGTTCGCCGTGCTCTTGAAGGCCTCCGCCGCGTAGGCGTGCGTGGCCGGCGCGCTGGCGTCCTGGCCGTCCGCCACCGCCTCCAGCACGAAGGTGGCGGTCTCGTTGGCGGGCAGCTCGAACTCCGCCACCGCGTCGCCGTCCTCCACGCGCAGCGGCACGGACCCGCTCAGCCGCACGAAGCGCAGCCCCGCCTTCGCGGCGTCGTCCGCGACGAAGCAGACCCCGTGCTCCGTCACCTCCGCGCGGTGCGGCACCCGCCCGTAGCCGAAGCGCGGCGCGCAGCGCAGGCGAAAGCGCACGGGGCCGAGCACCGCCTTGGCGCGGCGGACCACGCGGCGCACGCCGGGGGCCTCGCCCACAGGCATGAAGTCGCTCAGCTCCGCCACCCCGCCGGGGGAGAGGAAGCGGGTCAGCAGGACGTTGGTGTCGGGAAGGTAGAGCTGCTTGCGGCGGGCCCGGGGCAGGTCCGCGTCGATGCGGAAGGCGCCGCCGCGCTCCGCGTCCAGCAGCGCGGCAAAGAGCGAGGGCGAGTCGAAGCGCGGGGCGCACATGAAGCCGATGGCGCCGTCGCGGCCCACGAGCGCCACCGTGTGCAGGTCCCCGATGACGCCGTGGTCCTCGACGGGCAGGTAGCGGTGGGGATCGGCCATCGGGGCGGCGGTCCGGTCGGTGTGGCGTGCCCTGCGCGGGTTGCCCCGCGCCCGTGCAAGCGCCGCACCGCGCTACCCGCGAAGAAAACTCTTGCGCTGCAAATGAGAGTTCACTATCATATTCGCAGCAGCACGACGCACCCTGGTCCGACTCTGGCACGTAAGTTGAAAGCCGGTATGGACTTGTGCAGAGGGAGCGGGTACTGCACCGTAGAGACACCCAGGCTGGTACTTGGTCGTCCCCCTGGATCCCACGGTGCGTACCCGCTCCCCTTTTTGTGCCGCGGAAGCAGGACGGCCGCCGGGTTTGCCCCGGCGGCCGTTCTTTTTTGCCTTCAGACCACCCGCGCCGGCGTGCGGTCGCTGACCACGCGGTCCAGGCGCGGGATGGCGGCCCGCCCGCCGCGCAGCGCCTCGGTACACGCCGGACAGCGGCCGTAGTAGGTGATCTCGTGCGCGTCCACCACGAACCCCGGGTCCATGGGCAGCTCGTGCGGCATGGTCATGGGGCAGCAGCTCAGGTCGAAGACCTGGTTGCAGATGCGGCAGTGGAAGTGGTGGTGGTGGGCCAGGTTGGCCGCCTCGTACCGCGTCTCGCCGCAGGGCAGCACCACGGTGCGCACCTGGTTGGCGTCGAGCATCAGCTTGAGGGTGCGGTAGACCGTCGCGATGCCCAGGCCGGGGATGGCCCGCTGCGCGCGCAGGTGGATCTCGGGGGCGGTAAGGGGGCCCGGCGCCGCGGTGATGACGTGGTTGATGACGTCTCGCTGGCGGGTACGGCGCTGGCCCACGCAACAGTGCGCTTGCATAAGAATAGCTCGGGGGACCGAACGTTTCCTTTCGCAAAAGGTAATGGGACCCCGCCATTCGCGCAAACCCCTCCCGCCACGATATGATAGACGCGTGGCGCGACCGGCGCGCGAATATCGCCAGGGAGGCCGCAAACGCCAAGGGCCGGCGCCGCTTTTCGGCCGCCGGCCCTTCGTTCCTTCTCCCGCCGTGAAAGCCGCGGCGGAGGCGTAAACGTCAGCCGCCGCTGACGGCGGGAACGATGACGATGGTGCTCCCCTCCCCCACCGGCGTCCCCAGGCCGTCCAGGAAGCGGATGTTGTCGCCGTCGACGAAGACGTTCACGTGCTGGCGCACGCGGCCGGTCTCGTCCATCACCCGGTCCACGACGCCGCCGTGCCGGTCCGCGAGCGCGCCCAGCACGTCGCGCACGGTGCCGCCGTGGGCGTCGATGCGCACTTCCGCCCGGCCGCCCGCGTAGGGCTGCAGCGCGCTGGGCAGGGCGATGGTGACTGGCATGGCAGGTTACAGGGGACAGGTTACAGGTTACAGCCGGCCGGTTCTGCCCTGTGAACACCGCCACAGGCACAACCCAGCATTCCGCACGCGTTGTCATCCTGAGGGAGCGCCGCGCAGGACTCCGGCCATCGTGATCCTCCGGGCGCGACCGAAGGATCTTCTCTACCTGCGCACGGGTCCGCGTGGCGCGAGAACGCGGGGCGTGCATCCCCGCGGCAGGCGAAGCCGTGCGCGATGCGGGCAAGATCCTTCGGTCGGCGCCATGGTCCCTCGCCTGCTCAGGGCCGGCGAGGCGCCTCCCTCAGGATGACAACCGTGTGGCGCGCCCGGATCGCCTACGTCGTAGTTCGTACTTCGTACTTCGTACCCCGTACTCCGTACTTCCGCACTCACGCACTTCCGCACTCACGCACTTCCGTTCACGACGGCCGCGCGGACGCAGACGATCGGGGGGAGCGCGGCCTCGATCTGGCGCCAGGTGTCGCCGGCGTCGGAGGAGCCGTAGAGCTTGCCGGTGCGCGTGCCGAAGTAGATGCCCGCCCGTTCGTGGCCGTCCGTGCACATCGAGTCGCGCAGCACGGTCTCGTACGCATCCTCCTGCGGCAGGCCGCTGGACAGCGGCTCCCACGAGGCGCCGGCGTCGCGGGTGCGGTAGACGCGCAGCTTCGCCTCCGGCACCACGCGGAACTCGTCGGACTCCAGCGGCACGATGTAGACCGTGTCCGGCTCGTGCGGGTGGACCTCCATCGCGAAGCCGAAGTCGGAGGGGACGCCGTTGGCGATGTCGGTCCAGGTGTCGCCCCAGTCGTCGCTGCGGTACAGGCCCCAGTGGTTCTGCAGGAACAGCCGCTCCGGCCGCGACGGGTGGTTCACCACCTTGTGCACGCACTGGCCGAACTCGGGGTGCTTGTCCGGCAGGAACTCCGCGCGCACGCCGTGGTTGCGCGCCTGCCAGGTGCGCCCGCCGTCGTCGGTGCGGTAGAAGCCGGCGGTGGAGATGGCGACACCCATCCGCTCCGGGTTGACCGGGTCCAGCACGATGGTGTGCAGGCACAGCCCGCCGCCCCCGGGCACCCAGCGCGGCCGGTGCTCGTGGTTCAGTAGCCCCTCCACCGGCTCCCAGGTGTCGCCCCCGTCGGCGGAGCGGAAGAGCGAGGCCGGCTCCACGCCGCAGTACAGCACGTCCGGCTCGCGGTCGCGGCCGGGGCGGAGCTGCCAGATGTTGGCCAGCGCCAGCTCGGAGCCCTCGGGAAAGCGCACGTTCTTGCGGTCCGGCGCCGTCCACGTCTCCCCGAAGTCGTCGCTGGCGCTGACGACGGCGCCCCAGTGCCAGCTCTGGTTGCCCGCCAGGATGCGCCGCCGCCCGCCGCGCTGGTCGAAGGCCATCGCGTACACCGTCTGCCCGCGGAAGTAGGGCCCGCTCATCCGCCACTCGCGCCGCTCGCCGTCCGACGCCAGCACGAACGCGCCCTTCATCGTGCCGACCAGCAGCACCACGTCACCTGCGGCGGGGGAATGCTCGGGCATGGGTGTGTCTCCGGCGATGGCTGGGGTGGGGAGATGTGCGGCGCCGCCGCGCGATCCAGTCTAGCGGCCCAAACGGCCATCGCAAGCAAACGGATGAAGTGGACACACGAGGCCGTCCGGTCCGGCGTCCACACGGCCGGGCGGCGGAAGGGGAGAAGTGCTAAGCGCGGCCGTCTGAGTATCATGTCCGGGTCGGAGCGCTCCTCATTGCATGACCCGTGTCATCATCCTTTCATCCTTCATCCCTACCCGATCATGCATCTCGCTTCCCGTACCGACCGTTTCGCCGCGCAGTTCATCGACGGAATCGTCACGGTGCTCCCGCTCCTGACCGTCGCGCTCGCCTGGCCCGCGTCCGGCGACACGATTTCCACCGCGGGCGGCATCCTGCTGCTGGCGGGAGCGGTCTTCGCCGTGGCGTACTACCTGTTTGCCGACGCGCTCCCCGGCGGGCAGAGCCTGGGCAAGCACGTCCTCGGCATTGCCGTCGTGGACCAGGCCAGCAGCGCACCCTGCTCGGCGGGCCAGGCCTTCCTGCGCAACTTCCTGGCGTCGCTCCTGGGGATGCTCGACTGGATCTTCATCTTCGGGGAGCGCCGCCAGCGGCTGGGAGACATGGCGGCCCGCACCATCGTGGTCGAGTGTGATGCGTCCGCCGCTCTCGACCGCCGGTAGCGGCCGGTGAACCCCACGTGCCCCGCGGCCAGGCAGGCCGCGGGGCCGTCTTGCCGCCCTGCCCGTGCGTCCCGCTGCCGTTCCTCGCTCATCCCGCCGCCTGACCGGACGCCCGGCGCGCCGCCAGCTCCGCGAAGAAGGCCATCGCCTCCGGGTTGGCCAGCGAGCCGGGGTTGGCCGCCCGCTCCGGCGGCACGCCCAGCAGGACCTGCTTGACCGGCACCTCCACCTTCTTGCCGTTGAGCGTGCGCGGGACCGCGGGCGCCTGGATGATCTCGTCCGGCACGTGCCGCGGCGACAGCGAGGTGCGCAGCTCGCGCCGGATGCGCTCGCGGAGCCCGTCGTCCAGCGCGGCGCCGTCCGCGAGCTCGACGAAGAGCGGCATCCAGTATCCCCCACCCGCCTGCTCCACGCCCACCACCAGGCTGTCCGCCACGCCCGGCACCCCCTCCACCACGCGGTAGATCTCGCTGGTGCCCATGCGGACGCCGTGGCGGTTGAGCGTGGCGTCGCTGCGGCCCAGGATCACCGCGCTGCCGCGCTCGGTGAAGCGCACGCGGTCGCCGTGGCGCCAGACGCCGGGCCACGCGGCGAAGTAGCTCTCGCGGTACCGCGCGCCGTCCGGGTCGTCCCAGAAGAATAGCGGCATCGACGGCATCGGCTCAGTGACGACCAGCTCGCCCTCCCTGCCGATCACCGGCCATCCCGCGTCGTCGTACGCCCACGCGCTGACGCCCAGCCACGGCCCCTGCAGCTCGCCGGCGTGCACGGGAAGGCCGGGGCAGGCGCCGAGGAACGCCGTCGCCACGTCCGTCCCGCCGCTGGACGAGGCGAGCCAGACGTCCCGCTTTACCGCATCGTACACCCAGCGGAACCCCTCCGGCGGCAGCGGCGAGCCCGTGGAGCCGATCGCCCGCAGCGCGCCGAGGTCGAAGCGCTTGCCCGGCTCCAGCCCCGCGCTCAATCCGGCGAGGTAGAAGCCGGCGCCCGCCCCGAAGTGCGTCACCCGCGCCTGCTCCGCCAGCCGCCAGAGCGCGTCGGGCGATGGGTGTGCGGGGCTGCCGTCGTACAGCACGAGGGTGGCGCCCGCCAGCAGGCCGCCCACGAGCCGGTTCCACATCATCCACCCGGTGGTCGTGTACCACAGAAGCCGGTCGCCGGGGCGGACGTCCTGCTGCAGCACCAGCGCCTTGAGGTGCTCGAGGAGAATGCCGCCGTGGCCGTGCACGATGGCCTTGGGCGCGCCCGTGGTGCCGGAGGAGTACAGGATCCAGAGCGGGTGATCGAAGGGCACCGGCTCGAACGCGATCTCATCGCCGCGGCCCAGCAGCTCGTCCCACCGCGTCGTCCCCTCGACGCGCGCGGCGGGGTCCAGGTGCGGCACCAGCACCGTGTGCGCGAGCGAGGGCAGCGCGGCGCGCAGCTCCGCCACCACGGCGCGGCGGTCGTGCGCCCGCCCGGCGTACGTGTAGCCGTCCGCCGCGAACAGCACCTTCGGCGCGACCTGGCGGAAGCGCTCGGCCACGCTCTCCGCGCCGAAGTCGGGCGAGCACGTCGTCCAGATCGCCCCGACGCTGGCGCAGGCCAGGAAGGCGACCACGGCCTGGGGGATGTTGGGCAGGTACGCCGCCACCCGGTCCCCACGCGCGACGCCCATCTCGCGCAGCGCCGCCGCGACGGAGGCCGCCTGCGCGCGCAGATCGCCCCATCCCATCTCCTCCAGCGGCCCCGCCTCGCGCTGAAAGAGGATCGCGGGATGCGACGGGTCCGCGTGCCGCAGCGCGTGCTCCGCGTAGCTCAGCTCCGCGTCGGGGAACCAGCGCGCGCCCGGCATCACCCGCGCTTCCAGCACCGCGCGGTACGGCCGCGATGCCCGGATGGCGAAGAAGTTCCAGAGCGAGCCCCAGAACGCCTCGATCTCCGCCGTGGACCACTCCCACGCCTGCAGGTAATCGCCCATCCGCACGCCCCGCTCGCGCGCGAGCCACTCCGCCCAGCGCGCGAAGCCCGTCGCGGCCGCCTGCTCCGCGGACGGCGTCCACAGCAGGTCGCCCTCGGCGGTCATTCGTCCCTCGCTCCCATGCACGCCCTCCGCGGTGATCCAATCGCCCGGAGTGCATTGTGCGGCGCCCGGGCGCCGGGGGCAAACGGACGCGACGAAGCCCGCCGTCGGCAACGGCGGGCTTC
>DASTLD010000598.1:0-13785 GCA_035715345.1 Longimicrobium sp. | reverse complement strand
TCTTCAGCGTGATGGGCGAGGACGCCCGGAACGGGTGGCTCCGCTGGGAGCCGGCGTACCTCATCACCCGCACCAGCGTGGTGTGGACGCCGCGGCTGCAGTTCATGCTCGCCGTGAAGGGAACGCCCCTGCTGGCCGGCATCGACTTCGAGGCCAAGGGCATGCGCGGCCGGGATCCCATTACCGGCACCCTGCTGCTGGGCCTGCGCCTCTGAGGACGGGCATTGATCACCCGAAACTACATCAGATGAGACTCTCTCCGGCACCGCTCCTGGTTTTTCTCCTCGTCACTTCTGCCTGCTCGCGTGATCGCGCCGCCGCGCCCGCGAAGGAACCCGCCATCGCGCAGGCGGAGCCCGCGGCATCTCCCGGCTCCGCGACCGCGGCAGACAGCACGCTCTGGCTGATCGGCGCGGACGGGAAGGGGGAGATCACGGCGTCGACCACGGCGGCGGAGCTGGAGGCGCGGTTCGGCGCGGCGAACGTGAGGCACGGCGAGGTCATGCTGGCGGAGGGGGAGATGTCGCCCGGCACCACGCTGTTCGCGGACGACTCCACACGCATGATGGAGATCGTGTGGCACGACACCGCCTCGCGTGCTCGCCCGCAGCTCGCGATCGTCCACGGCACCACGGGCCGCTGGGCCGTGGCGCCGGGCATCCGGCTGGGCACCACGCTGGCAGAGCTCGAGGCGCTGAACGGCGGCCCGTTCACCTTCTCCGGGTTCGACTGGGACTATGGCGGCTTCATCGGGTCGTGGCGGGGCGGGCGGCTGGAGAGCCTGCGCTCCGGGCCGCGCAGCACCATCGTCCGGCTGGACGTCCCCGCGGCGGCGGAGCTGTCCGACGACGAGAGCCGCCGCATTGCCGGCGACCGCGAGCTGCGCTCGGACGATCCCCTGCTGCAGCGCCTGAATCCCTACGTGTCCGAGATCACCGTCTCGTTCGGCGAGGCCTGAGACGGTCCCCTTACTCACGGGAGGCAGCGGTGAGCCACAAGCAGGACGACGCGATCATCGAACGGGTGCTGGCCGCGTACGCCAGCCGCTACCCGAAGTGGACCAACGTCAAGGTGACCTCCATCGCCGACAACAAGCACGTCGGGACGATGGTGTCGGTAATGTGCGACCAGTATCCCGAGGGCGAGATCTGCATCGTGGCGGACGGGCGCGTGAACATCTTCGGCAGCACGCCGGACCTGGTGCGCTGGCTGGACATGCGCACCAGCCGCATCGTCTCCGTCCGCGACTGGGTGATGCTGATCGTCGTGCTGGTCATGCTGGCGCTCTTTGGCGTCCTCGTCGTCTCGTTCCAGAACGACCAGGCCATCTCGATGGTGGTGACGGCGGTGTCGGGCATCCTGGGCACCTACGCCGGCATCAAGATCCAGTCGCAGGCCGAAAAGTCCGGCTGATCCTTCCCTCCACCCATTCAGGTTCCATGACCAACGACCCGCGGCACGTAGCCGAGACCATCCTGCGGCAGATGGAGGACGCCTGGAACGCGGCGGACGGGGCCGGGTTCGCGGCACCGTTCACGGACGACGCGGACTTCGTGGCCATCCGCGGCGACCACCACCGCACCCGCGAGGCCATCGCGCACGGGCACCAGGGCATCTTCGACAGCATCTACCGCGGCAGCGTGATCCGCTACGAGCTGGCGCAGGCGCGCGCGCTGACCCACGACGTGCTGCTGGCGCATAGCCTGGGGACGCTCGATTCGCCGGGCGGGCCGCTGGCGGGCAGGCACCAGTCGTTCGCGACGCTGGTCATCGTGCAGACGCCGGAGGGCTGGCGCGTGGCGTCGTTCCACAACACGCTGGTCGCGCCGGCGGGGCCGCCGCCCACGGGCTGATGGCGGGGTCGCTGGGCCTGGTGGCGCTGGTGGTGCGCGAGTACGACGAGGCCATTGCCTGGTTCACGGACGCGCTCGGCTTCTCGCTCGTGGCGGACGAGCCGCGCGGCGGCGGCAAGCGCTGGGTCGTCGTGGCGCCGCCCGGCGGGGGCGCGGCGCTGCTGCTGGCGCGGGCGGTGGGGCCGGAGCAGGAGGCCTGCGTGGGGCGGCAGGCGGGCGGGCGCGTGTTCCTGTTCCTGCACACGGACGACTTCGCGCGCGACCACGCGGCCATCTGCGCGCGGGGCGTGGTGTTCGAGGAGGAGCCGCGGCACGAGGACTACGGCACCGTGGCCGTCTTCCGCGACCTGTACGGCAACCGGTGGGACCTGCTGGAGCCGCGGACGCCCGTACTCTGACGCTGCGTGTCGAGAGGGATCACCGCAAGCGGAGCCGATCATGCACGTCTACGATTCGTTCCAGAGCTTCTACGAAGCGGAAGTCGAGCCGCGTCGCCGCGTCAATCCCGACCACCGCCGGCTGGACGGTGAACCGTCCGGCGGGAACTGGGACGTCGTGGGACGATTCCGGCACCAGGGGCGAGTGTGGAAGGTGCACACGGATACGCACTACGAGCCGCTCGCGCTCGCGTACCACTCACTCACCGGCTCACCGCCCCGCGACCCGTTCGTGCTCGCGACCACGGAATCGGGGGATCGGCTGGACCTCGCGGCCGACCTGCAGCAGGCGCGGGGAACGCCGCATCGCCACCTCTACGCCTACTCGGACGATTAGCCTGGCAGCATGTCGCGAATCGCTCCGGGGTGGGGCGGCTCGCGACGTGGTGTAGCGTAACGAGACAGGGGCGCGCCAAACGTTCCTGATCCACCAGGTGACGTAAACACCATTCCTCCAATGGGATAGCGCGCGTGGGCCGCGGCCGCGGAGCCCGGTCCCCGTGTTGCCCTGTCAGGGTGCCGAGACGCCGGCAGTACGTCCGCAGCCCGCGGGCGGCAGCGGCGTCGGGCTTTTCCCCCTGGAGGAGGTTGGATGCAGTTGCGTAGCTTGATCGCACTCGCGCTGGCGGCGGTGCTGGCGGCATGCGGCGGCGGGGGCGCGGTGCCCATCTTCACGGACGGCGGGCAGCCCGCGCTGGCCGCCTTCTCCATCACCCACCCCGAGGGCGCTGTGCCCGTGGGCGACACGCTGATCATGCAGGTCAGCGCCCGCACGCCGGAGGGCGAGGAGATCGCCGGCGCGGAGCCGACGTTCAGCAGCAGCGACGCCACGGTGGCCACGGTCGACGCCGCCGGCGTGGTGCGCGGCCTCAAGGCGGGCGCCGCCACCATCACCGCCTCGCTCACGGTGGGCGCGGTGACCAAGACGGCGACGTACTCCGTCGCGGTGCTCGCGGCCCCCACGCCGCCGACGCAGCCGACCACGCCCACCACGCCGACCACCCCCACGCAGCCGACGCAGCCGGCGGCGCCGTCCAGCGCCACGGTGACGGGCATCGACGACGCGTTCACGCCGGCGAGCGTGACCATCGCCGCGGGCGGAACGGTGACGTGGGTGATGGACGACGAGGAGCACGACGTGACCTGGACCGGCGCGGCGCCGGCCGGGGGCAACACGGGGCGCATCGACCGCGACGAGCCGGTCAGCCGCACGTTCACGCAGGCGGGCACGTACACCTACACGTGCAGCCGCCACGACGGCGAGCACGGCGGCACGGTGACCGTGCAGGCGGCCGGCACCCCGCCGACGAACCCCGGGACGCCCACGAATCCCACGACGCCCACGAACCCCACGACGCCGACCAACCCCGCGGCGCCGGGCACCGCGACCGTCACCACGCCGGGCGAGACGTTCAGCCCCGCGAGCGTGACCATCGCGGCGGGCGGAACGGTAACCTGGCAATTTACCGGCAGTACCCGCCATAATGTTACATTCAACGGCAACGCGCCCACCGGCGGCAACATCCCCGACACCGACGCGGGCGGCTCCGCGGCGCGCACCTTCGCCGCGGCGGGCACCTACGGCTACTCCTGCACGCGGCACTCCGGCATGAACGGAACCGTCGTCGTGCAGCCCTGATCCACCGATCTCCCGATCAACCCCGGCTTCCGGCGAGCGCCGGAGCTCTACCCCGAAGGAGTGGAACGATGAAGAAGACGCTGATCACCCTGCTGGCCGCCGCGATGGCCGCCCCCGTGGCCCTGCTGGCCACGCGCGCCCACGCCGACGCGCCGCCCGTGCAGACCACGCACGAGGTCAAGATGTACATGGAGGGCGCCGACGCGCGCTTCGAGCCGGCCACCATCACCATCCGCCGCGGCGACCGCATCAAGTTCACCACCATGACCGGCGGCCCGCACAACGTGTGGTTCGACCCGGCCAAGGTGCCGGACGCGGCGGAGCGCGCGCTGGCCGCCGGCATGCCCAACCAGATGGCCCCGCTGGCCGGCCCGTTCGTGATGAACCCGGGCGACAGCTACACGGTGAGCTTCGCGGGCGTGCCCGCGGGGCGCTACGAGGTGTTCTGCATGCCGCACACCTCGCTGAACATGAAGGGCGTGGTCATCGTCCAGTAGCGCCGTTCAACCGGGGGGCGGCCGCCGGGGCCGCCCCCGCCCCACCCGACCGGAGGAACCGTTGATCTCCATCCGCAGCGCCGCGGGCGCGCTCCTGCTCGCCGCCGCAGCCGCCGCCCAGCCGGGCGCGGCCGGCGCCCAGTCCCTGCTGGACCGCCCGCCCAACCTGACCGGCGGCTGGGTGGGGAACCCGGGCACGCTGTACTTCAACTTCCTGCACCGCTTCACGAGCAGCGAGGCGCCCGTCCGCAAGGTGAGCAACGTGCCCACCTTCACCGTGGCGGCGGGGCTGCCGTTCCGGACCATGGTGGGGCTGCACTACGCCACCAACTCCGCGCTGGCGCCGGGCTTTCCCAACGAGTGGGAGTTCTGGGCCCGCCACGCGCTGTTCTCGCAGGACGCCGGCGCGCCCTTCGACCTGGGCGGGCAGGTGGGATACAACCTGGCCTCCGACGGCGTGGACGGAGAGGTGTCGCTGGGGCGGCGGTTGGGCGGGCTGCGCCTGGTGGCGGCCGGGCGTGCGCTGAGCGACCCGCTGGACGAGGGCGGCATCGACTGGGCGGTGGCGGGCGGCGGCACGCTGCGCATCAGCCGCTACTTCGCGCTCGCGGGCGACGTGGCGACGGTGCTGGAGCGCGAGGGCGAGGAGAAGGTGGCGTGGAGCGCGGGGCTGCACCTGGCCATCCCGCTGACGCCGCACACGCTGTCGCTGCAGGCCAGCAACACCAACGCCTACACGCTGCAGGGCATGTCGCGCGGCGAGGACCTGGTGCGCTACGGCTTCGAGTTCACCATCCCGCTGACCCTGTCGCGCTGGTTCGGCTCGCAGGCCGGCGGCGGGCACGGGGGGATGCCGGCGCCGCCGCCCGCGGCCGTCACGCCCAGCGTGGACCCCGCCGCGGTGAGCGGGCCGGTGGTGCGCGCGGGGATGCGCAACATGGCCTTCGCGCCGCCGCGCCTGGAGATCACGGCGGGGACGACGGTGACGTGGACCAACAACGACCCGCTGGCGCACACGGTGACGTCGGGCGGCTTCGACTCCGGGCTCATCCAGCCGGGCCAGTCGTGGAGCTACACCTTCACCACGGCGGGCACCTACGACTACCACTGCACACCTCACCCCTTCATGAAGGGAGTCGTGATCGTACGATGAAGAAGGGAGCCGCATTCAGCTTCACGTGCGCGGCGCTGGCCGCGAGTATCGTGGTCTCGTCGCTGGGGGGATGCTTCTCCGAGCGCGTGGCGGGCACGGAGCCGCCGCCGGGCGACCTGTGCGGAGAGGCGCCGCCGGAGAACGTGGTGCAGATCCGCAACTTCACGTTCGTGCAGAAGCCGCTGAACGTGAGCGCGGGAGAGCTGGTGACGTGGGTCAACTGCGACCAGGTGATCCACAGCTCGGAGTCGGACACCGGCGTGTGGGACAGCAAGGCGCTGAACCCGGGCGACAGCTTCAGCCGCCGCTTCAACGAGGTGGGCACCTTTCCCTACCACTGCAACCCGCACCCGGGGATGAAGGGCTCGGTGGTGGTGGCGGCGGCGTAGGGGCCCTCACCCCGCTCGTTCCTCGCGGCCCTCTCCCACAAACTGCGTGGGAGAGGGCGAAGGGTGGTGCACGTTGCACCCTGCCGTGGCATGGCTAGCCCCGTAGAGACGCCCCGGCGGGGCGTCTCTACCATGGACATGCGCAATCGTGCGGCCCCGCACACGGCACTCTCCCGTTCAGTCCGCGCAGGCGGACTTCGTGCTTCCGGAGGCGCGGTTTCAACCGCCGGCCGGATGCCCGCCGCCGCGCACCGATCTGCTCGTACCTCTGCGGTTCTCCGCGCCCTCCGCGTCTCGGCGTGAGACAAAAACCCTCCCCCGGAACGCGGGGGAGGGTCGCGAGCGCGCGCGGCGCCGTCTCAGGAGATGTTCAGCGTCCGCGTCTCCGCCACGCGCCAGCCGCAGCTCTCCCGCACCAGGGTCACGCGGAAGACGCCGTCGTGGACGGGCTGCTTGGCGCTCTCGCTCAGCCAGAGCACCTTCACGAGCACGTCGGCGGTGTCGCCGCGCAGCACGGCGTCTCCCGCCGCGAACACCGCGACGGCGCCGCCCAGCGTGCAGGTGCGCAGGCTCTCCGCGGCGCAGACGCGCGCGGTCTCCACGTTGCCCGGCTCCGCCCCGGCCGCGCGGCGCAGCGCGGCGTAGCTCTCCGCGTCGCGCGGGACGGCCAGCTCGTACACCCACACCGGGCCGGCGTACGCCGGGTGCTCGATCTGCCGCTCCACCAGCACGCGCCTGTCCAGGCGGATGGTGCCGGCGGGCAGGTTCTCCTGGCGCCGGAGCATCCCTTCCAGGTGGCGCACCGCCGCGGCCGCCGCGGCGGTGCCCGGCCCCTCCTGGGCCGCGGCCGGCGCCGTGCCGGCCGCGGACCAGGCGAGCAGCGCGGCGGCGGCCAGCGCGCTCCGTACCGCGGCCATCAGGTCGGCGCGGTGCCGCCGGCTCCGCCCTGCGGAAAGCCGCACGAAGCCATCTTGTCCAGGAACGCCTGCTTGTGCGTCTCGGAGTCCGGCTGCCCGTACACGTGGCCGAGCGCCTTGTGCACCGCCTCGTGCACCATGGAATCCGCCAGCTCGAGGGCGTTCACGGTTCCGTCCGGCGCCCAGTGGCGCGGGCGCGAGATGAAGATGGTGCCGGTCCGCGAGTCCCACCCGGCGTAGCGGCCGTCGTCCTTGGTGTACACCAGCACCTTGCCGTTGTTGAACATGCCGATCAGGTCGTTCCGCACGTCCGCGCAGGCGATGGTGCTGAGCTGGTCCACCATGTCCTTCTTCTCCGCCTCCGTGGGCGCCCGCTCGCCGCAGCCGGGGCAGGCGGCGGCGTCCTGCTTGGTGGTGGTGGTGGTCCCGGTGCCGCCGGTGGAGCCGCCCGTGCCGCCGCCGCCGCCCCCGCCCCCGCCGCCGCCCGTCCCGCCGGGGCAGCTCGCCAGCGATGCCTCGCCGCCGGAGTACGACGTCATGCACTCGCCCCCGCCGTCGTCGCACGACCAGTCCGCCTCCATGTAGGGGTCGCACTCGGGCGTGCCGATGACGATGACCGGGTCCAGCACGTAGTCGTTCGCGGGCCCGGAGGGGGGCGCGGCCACCGGGGCCTCCGGCGCCTCCGGCAGCGTGCCGGCGTCGGAACAGCCCGCGGCCAGCAGCGTGGCCACGACCAGCAGCGGGAACTTCGGAAAACGCATGTTTCTTTCCGGATACGAGGGTGTGCCGCCCGGGCCGTGGGGGTACGGGAAGAGGGATTTCCTGGGCGGAGTGGGAAGCGCCCGGATATTATGGTCCGGAAATAACGCTGGCAAGGGGCGGGGCCGGGGACCGGCGTCCGGCGGGCTGTGGCGCCCCTACACCGCCGCGACGATCTCCCGCGCGACGGTGCGGCCCTGCTCGGTCAGGAGCAGGCGGTCGCCGTCGGTGCGGGTCAGCAGGCCGCCGCCCTCCGCGCGCCGCACCACCGCGCGCGCGAAGTCCGGCTGCCAGCGCAGGTGCTCGTGCAGGTGCGCCTCGCGGCTCTCCTCGTCCGCGTCCGGCGCCTGCTCGTGGTTCAGCAGGTGGATGGCCAGCATGGCCTGTGCGAACTCCCACCGCTGCCGCGCCCGCCGCCGCGCGATGGCCAGCAGCCCCCGGTCCGGCGCGAACAGGAACACCAGCCCGAACGCCACCCCGGTCATCGTGGCCATCGATCCCGCGATGGACACGTCCAGCAGGTACGACATCCAGTACCCCGCCAGCGCGCTGGCCACCGCGATGCCCATGCTGAGCCCGATCATCCGCGGCAGCCGGTCCGTCAGCAGGAACGCCGCGGCCGGCGGCGCGATCATCAGCGCCACCACCAGCACCGATCCCACCGCGTCGAACGCCCCCACCGCCGTCACCGACACCAGCGTCATGAACGCGTAGTGCACCAGCCCGGGCGCGAACCCCAGCGCCCCCGCCAGCGCCGCGTCGAAGGTGGTGAGCTTCAGCTCCTTGTACATGGCGGCGATGAACGCGCCGTTCAGCACCAGGATGGCCGCCATCAGCCAGAGCGTGCGCGGCCCCAGGTCCCGTCCCCCGACGACGAGGCGGTTGAAGGGCGCGAAGGCCAGCTCGCCCAGCAGCACCGCGTCCACGTCCAGGTGCACGTTGCCCGCAAAGCGCGAGATCAGGATGACCCCCACGCTGAACAGCGCGGGAAAGACCAGGCCGATGGCGGCGTCCTCGCGCACCAGGCGCGTGCGGTTCAGCACCTCCACCAGCGACACCGTCAGCACGCCGGTGGCCGCGGCCGCCACCACCAGCAGCGGGCTGGCGATGTTCTCCGTGACGAAGAAGGCCAGCACGATGCCCAGCAGGATGGCGTGGCTGATGGCGTCGCTCATCAGCGCCATGCGCCGCAGCACCAGGAACACCCCCGGCAGCGCGCACGCCGCGGCCGTGACCGCCGCGATCCACTGGATCTCCTGTTCGGGCGCCATCACTCCTCCTCCTCGCCGGCCGGCCAGGCGCCGCGCCGCTCCGCCTCCGCGGTGCCCGCGGGGGTGATGGCCCAGTCGCCCGCCTCGTTCCTGCGCGCCCACCCCAGCGACGCCAGCTCGTCCAGCTCGTGCCGGGCGCCGGGATGCATGGCCTCCAGCGTGGCCGTGGCGTGCGCGTGGCTGGCGCCGGGGTGCTGGCGGTCCAGCTCGTACAATCCCCCCAGAACGGCGTGCGTGTGCATGCGCCGGCGGTTGCGCGCCTGCCGCACCGCCTCCCACACCAGCCCCCGGTTGGGGGCCAGGGCCAGCGAGACGACCACCAGCGCGCTCAGGCACAGCACGATGGTGGGCCCCGTGGGCACGTGCTCCGTCAGCGAGCTGATCACCGCGCCGGACACCCCCGCCAGCGCGCCGAAGACGCCCGCCAGCAGCAGCATCCTCCCCATGTGGTCCGTCCACTGCCGCGCGGCCGCCGCCGGGGCGACCACCATCGCGCTCATCAGCACCACCCCGACGGTCTGCAGGCCGATGACGATGGACACCACAAGCACGGAGGTCAGCAGCACGTCCAGCGTCCGCACGGGAAAGCCCATGCTGGCGGCGAAGTCGGGATCGAAGCTGAGCAGCTTGAACTCCTTCCAGAACAGCAGCGCCACCCCCACCGCGGCGGAGCCCAGCGTGGCGATGAGCACCACGTCGCGCTGCAGCAGCGTGGCCGCCTGGCCGAAGAGGAAGCGGTCCAGCCCCGCCTGGCTGGCGTCCGGCCGCTTCTGGATGTAGGTGAGCAGCACCAGGCCGAAGCCGAAGAAGACGGAGAGCACGATGCCCAGCGCGCTGTCTTCCTTGACGCGCGTGGAGCCGGTGATGCGCATGACCACCAGCGTGCCGATCCACCCGGCGATGGCGGCACCCAGCACCAGCACCAGCGGCGCCTTGCTGCCGGTGAGCAGAAAGGCGAGGGCGATGCCGGGCAGCGCGGCGTGGCTGATGGCGTCGCCCAGCAGGCTCTGCTTGCGCAGCACCGCGTACGAGCCGAGTGCGCCGCTGGTCGCTCCCAGCGCCGCGGCGCCCAGCGCGACGGTGCGCAGCGTGTAGTCGGAGAAGAGGTCGGGCAGGGCCATGCGTCCGCCCGTCAGCCGGCGCGGGCGGCGGCCAGGCGCACGTCGCCGTCGCCGCCGCCGCCGTTGCGGCGCTGCAGGAAGGGCACGCGCCCGCCGTAGGTCAGGCGCAGGTTCTCTTCCGTGAACACCTCCTCCACGCGCCCGGCCGCGATGCGGCGCACGTTGAGCAGCAGCACGTGGTCGAAGTACTCCGGCACCGTCTCCAGGTCGTGGTGCACCACGACGACGGTCTTGCCGGCCTCGCGCAGCTGCTGCAGCACGGTGACGATGGCGCGCTCCGTCTTGGCGTCCACGCCCTGGAAGGGCTCGTCCATGAGGTACAGCCGCGCGTCCTGCACCAGCGCGCGGGCCAGGAACACGCGCTGCTGCTGTCCGCCGGAGAGCTGCGAGATCTGCCGGTCCGCGAAGGCCTGCATCCCCACCTGCTCCAGCGCCTGCATGGCGGCCTCGCGCTGCTTGCGCCCCGGGCGCCGCAGCCAGCCCAGCGAGCCGTAGCACCCCATCATCACCACGTCCAGCACGCTGGTGGGAAAGTCCCAGTCCACGCTGCCGCGCTGGGGCACGTAGGCGACGAGCTTGCGCTGCTCCGCGTACGGCCGGCCGTGCACCAGCACCTGGCCGGCGGCCGCGCGCACCAGGCCCAGCGCGGCCTTGATGAGGGTGGACTTGCCGGCGCCGTTGGGACCCACGATGGCCATCAGCACGCCGGCCGGCACGCGCAGGTCCACGTCCCACAGCACGGGCTTGTCGCGGTAGGCCACGGTCAGGTCGTTGACCTCGATGGCGGGGTTGGCGTCGGACGTCACGGTCTCGATCCTCCGGATGATCTCAGGGCTCGCGCAGCAGCGCGCCCACGATGGTGTCGATGTTGTGGCGGACCATGCCGGCGTAGGTGCCCTGCGGCGTGCCGGGGTTGCCCATGGCGTCGCTGAAGAGCGACCCGCCGATGTGCACGTCGAAGCCCTGCGCGCGCACCGCCTCCTGCACCGCCTCGATGGTGCGGCGGGGGATGGACGACTCCACGAACACCGCGGGAATGCGCCGCCGGGCGATGAACGTGGCCAGCGCCTGCACGTCCGCGGTGCCCGCTTCGCTGGCGGTGCTGATGCCCTGCAGCCCGCGCACCTGAAAGCCGTACGCGCGCCCGAAGTAGTTGAAGGCGTCGTGCGCGGTGATCAGCACGCGCCGCTCCTCCGGCACGCGCCGGGCCTGCTCCCGCACGTACGCGTGCAGCCGCTCCAGCTCCGCCCGGTACGCCTGCGCGTTGGCCCGGTAGGCGGCGGCGTTGGGCGGGTCGGCGGCGGCCAGCGTGGCGGCCACGGTGTCGACCGTCATGGACCACATGCGGACGTCGAACCACACGTGCGGGTCGAAGGCGCCCTTGAACTCCGGCGGCGCCAGCAGCAGGTCCCCGGGGACGGCGGACGAGACGGCGACGGTGCGGGTGCGGGCGTTCATCTCCTCCAGCACCTCGCCCATGCGGGCTTCCAGGTGCAGGCCGCCGTAGAAGATGACGTCCGCGCGGAACAGGCGGCGGACGTCGCCCTCGCTGGCCTTGTACAGGTGCGGGTCCACCCCGGGGCCCATCAGCCCGATGACGTGGACGTGTTCGCCGCCCACGTTCTCCACCACGTCGCGGATCATGCCGATGGTGGTCACCACGTTCAGCCGCCCCACCTCCGCCGGGGGCGCCGGGGGTGCGCACGCGCCGCCCATCGCGCCGATCCCCAGCACGACGACCAGCAGCGCCAGCACCCGCCACAGCCCCCCCAGTCCACCCATCGTCAGCGCATCCGGCGAAAGAAAGATTTAAGGTAGCTTAAACTTCACTGACAGGATAACGCCGCTCCCGCGGCTGCGCAAGGGCGCCGTCGCGAAAACGAAGAGCGGGACGACGGATCACGTCCGCCGTCCCGTCCGTAAAGATTCGAGAATCTCCCCGTCAGAGCGGGCGGGAATGCACGGAGCGGAGGAACTCCTCGCGGGTGCGCGGGACGGCGGCGTCACGCATGCTGCACCTCTCCCGCGGCCAGGCCGGCCAGCGCGCGCCAGTCCAGCCGCTCCAGCGCCGCCTCCGCGCGCAGCGCCGTCCGCTCGCGGCCGATGGTGGCCACCGCCAGCGCGCGCCCGCCGGTGACGAACGCCGCCGCGAAGTCGCCGTCCTCCGGGCGGCCGGACACGTCGATGCGGTCCCAGCGCTCCGCGTGGCCCACGTAGCGCAGCGTCACGTCGTAGCTCTGCGTCCAGAAGAAGGGGACGGCGTCGAACGCCTCGTCCGCGCCCAGCAGGTTGCGCGCGGCGGCCTGGCCCTGCCGCTCGGCCACCACCCAGTGCTCGGAGCGGATGCGCTCGCCCGTGCGCGGGTCCGGCCAGGCGCACACGTCGCCGGCGGCGTACACGCCGGGCGCGCTGGCGCGCAGGCGGTCGTCCACGGCCACGCCGCCCTTCTCCAGCGCCAGCCCCGCCCACGACGCCAGCCCCACCCCCGGCCGCACGCCGATGCCCACCAGCACCAGGTCCGCCGCAAGCGTGGCGCCGCTCTTGAGCGTCACCGAGCCCTCGCCCACCGCGGCCACGGTGTCGCGCAGGTGGAAGCGGACGCCGTGCTCCTCGTGCAGGCGGCGGAAGAAGGCGCCCAGCTCCGGCCCCAGCACCTGCTCCATCGGCTCGGCGGAGTGGGCCACCACGTCCACCTCCACGCCCTGCGCGCGCAGCGCCGCCGTGGCCTCCAGCCCGATGAAGCTGGCGCCCACCACCACCGCGCGCTTCGTCTTGGACAGGCGCGCCAGGATGGCCCGCGCGTCCGCCAGCGTGCGCAGGTAGAAGACGTGATCCAGCCTGTGCGTGGGCACCGGCAGCCGCACCGGCTCCGAGCCGGTGGCCAGCAGCAGCGCGTCGTAGCCGTAGCTCCTGCCGTTCAGCAGCCGCACCTCGCGGGCGCCGGGGTCCAGCCGCGCGGCGCGGGCGCCCAGCACCAGCTCCACCCCGTTGTCCACGTACCATTCGTCCGGCAGCAGCGGCAGCCACTCCTCCGGCGCGGTGCCGGCCAGGTAGTCCTTGGACAGGTTGGGCCGGTCGTACGGCGCCGCGTCGTCCGCGCCGATCAGGGTGACGGCGCCGGCGAAGGCCTCGCGGCGCAGCATCTGCGCGGCCGCGCACCCCGCCGCACCCGCGCCCAGGATCAGCACCCGTTCGGGCATGCGCACGGCGCCGCGGCCCGGGACGGGCGGGGCCGGCTTCGGCGCGGGCTCCCGCTTTCCGGTGATGCGGACGACGTCGCCGCTGCGCTCGACGGACCAGCAGGAGATGGGGTTCAGCGCGGGGGCCCGCACCGCCTGGCCGGTGCGCACGTCGAAGGCGGCGTGGTGGGCGGGACAGCGCACCTGCCACCCCTCCACGATGCCGCCCGCCAGCGACACGCCGTAGTGCGCGCACGCCGCGCCGACCGCGAAGAATTCCTCGCCGCGCCGCACCAGCAGCACGGCCTCGCCGTGCGCGTGGCCCAGCAGCATCTCGCCGTCGTCCAGCCCCGCCACGGACACGCCGTCCGCCAGGTCCGGCCCGGTCAGCTCCGCCTGCCCCTCGCCCATCGTTCACCTCCCGCCGCGTGGGATGTGGGGACCGCCCTTCCGCCGAGTATAGACCGCCGCAGCCGATTAGTCAACATCGTCCTTGACAAATTGTGCGAGAGGAACGGATGATGTAGATTCCACGCCGGGAAACCAACCGCACCGGGGGAGGGGTGATGG
>DASTLD010000597.1:0-2457 GCA_035715345.1 Longimicrobium sp. | reverse complement strand
CACGAGCCGGTAGAGGGTGCCAATCAACAGAACGCCCGCCACGGCCATGCTGGTGCCTGAGAGAACAAAGACCCAGGTGTAGTCGCTCATCTCTCTCCTCCGCGGCCGTAGATCGCAACGGCGGCCGTGCTGGTGGCCGCCCAGAATATCGCCATGGGCAGTGACCAGCGCCAGAGTGCCTCCTGCGCCTGGCTCCACACTGCACAGGGTGTTCCCCAGGTTTGCCACACCGCCATGCGCAACGCATCCGCAGCCGCGCCGGGTGCGGCACCCCACGTCGCGACGATGGAGCAATCCACGCCCGCCGCGCGGCCGGGGTTCTCGAGGGTGTGGTGCACGTAGGCGCCATAGTGGATGCAGGAGATGATGACGCCGAACAGCAGCGCTAGCTCGGACCAGTTCCTCCAGCGCGTCGGCCGCCTGAGGGTGGTGCGGGCTGCCCAGAGTTCGCCGAGCGCCGCCGAGGTCGTGACGATCGCGATGAAAAGCACCTCGCTGGACGGATGGAAGAGCGGGCCGCCGGGGGATTGTACCCGGTTCAGTGCGATGGTTACCCCGTAGGGCACCGCCGAGAAGATCAGGGTGAAGAAGACCCACTTGGTGAGGGTGCCCATGGTCGCGGGGCGGCGGCGGGAGGCGCGGTTGGTGGCGCCGCACGCTAAGGGCCTTCCCGTCCCGGGACAAGCTTTTTAAATGGACGCGCCGGACGGGCCAGAGAGGGGAAGGCAGAGGTCGAAGGTGCTGCCGCTCTCGGGGGTGCTGCGGACCACCAGGGAGCCGCCCAGGAGCTGCGCCAGGCGCCGCGCCACGCTCAGCCCCAGGCCGGTGCCCTCCGCCTCGCGGGTGGTGCCCTGCGCCACCTGCCAGAACGGGTCGAAGATGCGCTCCAGGTTCTCCGGTGTGATGCCGATGCCGGTGTCGCACACGCTCAGGACCACGTCGCCGCCACGCAGGCAGGCGCGCAGCTCCACGCGTCCCTGGTCCGTGAACTTGATCGCGTTCCCCAGCAGGTTGATCAGGATCTGCCGCGCCTTGGCCGGGTCGGTGTGGAAGCGCACCGGGTGCGGCGGCAGGTGCACCTCCACCGGCAGGCCCTTCTCCAGCGCCAGCGGCTCCACCATGGCGCGCACCTCCGCCAGCAGCGCCTCCAGCTCCACCTCGCGGACGGCCACGGTCTCGCGCCCCGCCTCCACGCGCGAGAAGGTGAGGATCTCGTCGATGAGCTGCGCCAGGTGCCGCGCGGAGACGCCCACGCGCCGCACGTACTCCAGCGGCTTGCCGGCGATGGGCTCGGGGATGCCCGCCTCCAGCAGGTCCGTGTAGCCGATCATGGCGTTCAGCGGCGTGCGCAGCTCGTGGCTCATGGTGGCAAGGAACTCCGCCTTGACGCGGTTGGCCTCCTGCGCCTGCGCGTACAGCCGCGCGTTGTCCACGCCCAGCGCGGCGCGGTGCGCGAACTCCATGGCCACGCGCAGGTCCTCGTCGCCGTAGTGGCGGGTGGCGCCGGACACCAGCACGATGGCGCCCAGCATGCGGCCGCGCGCCCCCAGCGGCACCACCATCCCCGAATGCGCCCCCAGCTCGCGGAGCAGGCGCGCGTGCTCGGCGTCGGTCGCGCTCCGCTCGAGCATCTCCGGCGTGATGTCGGGGACCAGCACGGGCTCGCCGGACGCGATGACCTGCGTCACCACCCCGTCCGGCTGGTGGCCGTAGCGCGAGAGCGCCTCCGCCAGCCCGGCCTTGCCCGGGTCCGCGTGGGTGGTGGTCAGCCGGCGCACCTCGCCGTCGGCCTCGCGCAGGTACACGGAGCACCAGTCGCCCAGCGCGGGGACGGCCAGCGCGGCCAGGCTCTGCACCGTGCCCGCGTAGTCGGGCGCGGACGCCGCCAGCCGCTCGCCCACGCCGATCAGGAAGCGCTGCCGCTCGTCGCGGTCGCGCAGGCGCTCCTCGGCGTGCGCCCACTTGAGGAACTGGCCGATGTCGGTGCCCAGGGCGCTCATGGTCTCCAGCAGCGCGTCGTCGGGCTCGGCCACGGGGCGCTGGAAGAACTCCATCACCCCCAGGCACTCCTCGCCCACGGCCACGGGAAAGCCGAACCCCGCGTGCAGCCCCGCGGCCGCGGCCTCCCGCGCGCGCG
Organism: Longimicrobium sp.; assembly: GCA_035715345.1. Taxonomy (GTDB): domain Bacteria; phylum Gemmatimonadota; class Gemmatimonadetes; order Longimicrobiales; family Longimicrobiaceae; genus Longimicrobium. Next base: position 320 of record DASTLD010000597.1, on the reverse strand, counting down.
AGAACCCGGCGTCGCGGGTCACGTCGCGGATCCACGCCGGGCGGCCGCCGGCCCACACGCGCCCGGGCAGCCCCGCGCCCCGCTCGAAGGTGACGGCGCGGCTGGCGGCCTGGAACTCGGCCGCGGGCACCTCCGGGCGCGCCCACGCCGCGTCCACGTGCAGCTCGCCGCCCTGCGGCGTCCAGAACAGGCCCGCGTCCCAGCCCAGCGTCTCACAGACCGCCTGGAGGGTGCGGGGAATGCCGTCCGCCTGGCCGTGCGCCTCCGCCAGCACGCGCGTCACGGCGTACTGCGCGGCCAGGTGCCGCTCGGCGCGCTCG
>DASTLD010000596.1:0-2423 GCA_035715345.1 Longimicrobium sp. | reverse complement strand
AGAAGGCCAAGAAGGAGGGCGGCGAGGCGGCGGGCTTCCTGGCGGGGCTGGTGGCCAACGTGGGCGGCAACGCGCTGGAGCGGGCTGACACGCGGAGCTGGTCGCTGCTGCCGGACCGCGTCTCCGTGGCGCGCCTGAGCCTGCCCCCCGGCGAGCACCGGGTGAGCATCGAGGTCACGGGCGAGGACGGCACCGTCGCAACGCTGGACCTGGGCACCGTGGCCGTGGCCGCGGGCGAGACGGTGGTGCGCAGCCGCCGGGTGTGGGGGGTGGAGATGGGAGACCTGGCCGCCCGGCGCCCCGCGGACCACGCGCCGCTGGCCTCCGCGGCCGTGGACACCGCCATCGTGGTGAACGAGCTGGGCCCGCGCGCAGTGGCCGGCGCCCCCGCCGCCGAGAGCCAGTCCGCCGCGCCGGACTCCGCGCAGGCGCCCGCCGCCGCCGGCGATGGCGCATCCCCGTCCCCGCGCGGCCCCGGCTGCGTCTGGGCGGACACCTCGCAGGGCTGCCGCCCGGCCACGCCCGCACGCCAGGTGCCGTCCCTGCCGCGTACCGCACCCTCAGTCCCCGGCATCCCCGCCCCGCACCCGCGTACGCCGGAGTAGGCCGGCTCCCCGGAAGGAAGGCGCGTTACGCGTTCCCGTCCGGCCTAGACAGCGGCGAACAGGTCCGCCGGTAGCGCGCCTTTGGGCATCTCCTCCCACGTCGCATCACCTCGAAGATCTGCCGCACGAACGACTCGGGAATGTCGGCGTGGAACAGGTCCGACATGCCGATGATTCCGCCGGAATCAACCGCGCGCAATGGTCTCTCCGCCAACTTTGCCGACACTGCGGCAACACGCACCGCAGTGCGCGGCGGCGACGGCTACTCCGGCGGTGGGATGTAGTCGGGGGCGTTCGTGGTGTGCACGAAGAGGACGCCGTCGTAGAAGGTGCGGGGGACGATGGTCTTGGGGACGACGCCCCACTCCTTGCCGATGCGCGGCTGCGTCATCCACGACGTGCCCGGCGCGGCGGGCGCCTGCGAGAAGTCCAGGAACAGGTACTTGCGCCGGGCGCGGTACAGCAGCGACTCCAGGCTGCCCGAGCGGTGGCGGTCGTCCACGTCGTAGACCTCGCGCGCGTTGTTGGCCGCCTGCCCGGTGTACATGTACAGCCCCACCGTGTACAGCTCCGCCCGCCGCCGCTGCGACACCCATCCCCCCATGGGCGTCATCGCGAAGTCCTCCGGCGCCACGGCGTGGGCCACGTGGAAGTTGTGCGCCCACACCACGACCTTCTTGCCGGGATACATCACGTCCAGCAGGTAGTCCAGGTTGTCCGCCATCCATTTGTCGCGGATGGGAATCCCCTCCGTGCGCTCCACCAGGTACAGGCGGAGCTGCGCGGACAGGTAGCGGGCCGTGCCGCGCGCCGTGCGGGGCACGTCGGAGGCGGCGCCGTATGCCTGCGCCAGCGCCGCGGCGTTGCTCTCCATCCACGCGGACAGGCTGTCGTACGCCGGCATCAGCGCCTGGGCGTTGGCCGTGTACCACGCGGCCGCGGCCTCGACGTCGTCCGTGGCCTGCCAGTGGTGCGCGAGCGTGGTGGAGTCCAGCTTCCACACCCGCTGCGCGTACGTGGCGTCGAGCCTGGCGACCACGTCGCGCAGGAAGGCGGCGCGGCCCAGGGTGCCGCCGCCGTAGTGCCCGCTGCTCTGCGCGTCGAACCCGGCGATGGTCAGGGGGCGCGCGGTACCGCGGGTGGACTCGATGTACTCGAACAGCGGCAGCACCTCGTTGGTCTGCCAGACCTGGAAGGTGCAGCGGCGCATGGTGGCCAGCGCGGTCAGCGACGGCCCGTCGCGGTTGGCGGCCCAGCACTCGTACAGGCCGCTCTCGAAGGCGATCACGTCGAAGCCCATCTCCTCGTGCAGGAAGCGGATCAGGCGCACCTTGGCCAGGTTGAACTCCGCCACGCCGTGCCCGCTCTCGCCGAGCTGCACGATGCGCCTGCCCGCCAGGAGGGGCTTGAGGAACTGCAGGTCCGTCGTCTTGCTGGACGTCAGCGAGCGGATGGGGTGGTGGTTCGCCGCGATCCAGTCGCTCCACAGGGCGTTCTCCGCGGGCGCGGCGGGGTCGGCGGGCGTCGCCAGCTCCGCGTCCGTGAGCAGCCGTTCCTTCTCCGGCTCCTCCGTCGGCGGTGTGGGCGATTTGCCGTCGCATGCGGCAAGGAGCGCGAGCAGCCAGAGGACGGGCAGGACGGCGGAGCGGCGTGACAGGCGCATGGGACGCGAGGGCGTTACAGGAGCGGACGCGGGAGACTGGACGGAGAAGCTTACACCGCCCGCCCTGTTTCTGGCAAGATATTGAGGCGGCTAGTGATGGGATGAGAGGGTGCGAGCGCGGTGTGCGGCGCGGGTTGCCCCTCGAGGGCGGAGGG
>DASTLD010000595.1:0-7436 GCA_035715345.1 Longimicrobium sp. | reverse complement strand
GAAGCGGTCGAGGTCGGCGCGCGCCCGCCGACGGACGAGCAGCCGGAACGGCCACAGCCCCAGCACCCACCCGGCGGGGCCCAGCGCCTGGCGCGCCCACGCCCAGAAGTCGAAGCGGTCCGTGTGGCGCGCGATGAGCCCGTCGCGGAACTCGAACTCCGCGTCGATGCGGTTGTGCACCGCGCGGCCGGTGTGGCCGAACGTGTAGTGCGCCTCCCAGTGCGCGCCGCCCCGCTCGTCGTCCGCCCGCACGTCTGAGAAGGTGACGCGCAGGTCCCTGCCGCGCTCCAGCAGCAGGGCCCACATCGCCCCCGCCTGCGCCCCGCGCAGCTCGCCGAACGCGGGGTCGCTGAAGACGACGTCCGGGTGATAGCACGCCTTCATCCCCGCCGCATCGCGCGCGGCGAAGGCGGTGTAGAACCGCTCGATCAGGGCTGCGTTGGGATGCATAGGGGCCGCGGCGGGAAAGGGGAGATCGAAGGATGCGGTACGTAGCCCTTCCGCATCACCCCCGTCAAGCATCACGAACGGCGCCGCCTCCGGATTGGAGGCGGCGCCGCTCGCTGATGCCGGTCTGCGTCGTCCGCGTTCTCCGCGGCTCCGCGTGAGCCACGCAGTGTCGCGTCAGCCGGCGCGGTCGGCGTAGTCGTCCATGTCGTCGAGCTTGTCCGTGGCGCGCTCGCGGACGCGCGGGTTGGGGTGCGTGCGGGCAATCTCGCGCAGCGCGTTGGCGATCTGCGCGGGGTGCGTGCTGCGCGCCACGTCGGTGCGGGGGATGGTCGCGGCCAGCGCCTCCACCGCGCGGCGCTGCACTGTCGCGTCGGGGTCGCGGGTGATGACGTGGCGCAGGGTGGCGATGGCGTCGTCGCCGGCGATGCGGCCCAATGCCAGCACCGCTTCCTCGCGCGCCTCGCTGGACGGGTGCTCGCGGGCGATGCGGTGCAGCGCGGGCGCGGCGACGTCGCCCAGCGTCCCCAGCTCGCGCGTGGACTCGCGCAGGGAGCGCACGTCGCCCTTCGCGAACACCTCGTGCTCGAGCTGGCGGGCGGCGTCGCGGTCGGCGGCGGTGCGCAGGCGGTCGTTGACCAGCCCCTCCGCGCTCGGCCGCAGCGAAGCCGCCGCGCGCCCGCCGCCGCGGATGATGCGCACGTTGCCGTTGACCGTGTGGATGCGGATGCGGTGGCGTCCGCTGCCGGTGGTGCCGGCGCCGCGCACGTACTTGCGCGGGGTGCCGCGGTTGACGCCCTCCCAGTCGCGGCTCTCGCTCATCCGCAGCGGAAAGTCGCTCCGGATGGTGACGCGGCCCGGGGCGTTGTTGGTGTAGGCCGTCTCGATGTCGAAGTCCGCGTCGATGCCGGCGGGCAGCGTCAGCGTCACGTCGCCGCTGCCGGAGGTGATCTCCACGTCGCGGCTGCCGCGGTCCGCATCGCCCACCATCTCGACGGTCAGGTCGCCGCTGCCGGTGCTGGCGGTGATGCTGCCGTCGATGCCCATGAGCACGATGTCGCCGCCGCCGGTGCGGGCGTGCACGAAGCTGCGCGCGGAGCGGACGCGGATGTCGCCGCCGCCGGTGGAGAGCTTTGCGCCGAAGGGGGCGGAGTCGATGCGGATGGCGCCCCCCGCGCGGTCCATGTCGATGGGCACCCCGTCGCGGGGCTGGTAGTCGCCGCGCTCCACGTTGCCGTGGAGGTTCACCACGTCGCCGCTCCCCGTGTAGCCGCGGACGCCGCCCTCGACGTTCTCCAGGATCACGTCGCCGCCGCCGGTGCGCACGTCGCCGTCCAGCCGCGAGTCCGCCACGTGGACGTCGCCGCCGCCGGTGGTCAGCGCCACCCGCCCGGAGAGCCGCTCCAGCCTCAGGGCGCCGCCCCCGGTGTTGCCGGTAAAGGAGCCGCGCAGCTCGCGCAGCCTGATGCCGCCGCCGCCCGACTCCACGCGCACGCTGTAGCTGCGCGGCACCCGCAGCGCAAAGCGGTGGCTGGTGCTGTAGCTGCGGTTCGATCCCACGTGCCGCGAGGCCACGCGGGCGCCGCCGCCGTCCGGCTCCAGCTCCACCCGCGTGCCGCGCCAGTCGCGGCCGCGCAGCTCGGCCCGCAGCTGCACCTCGCCGCGGTCCCAGCCCACGATCTCCAGCTCGCCGCCGGTCTCCAGGTCGAGCCGCAGGGTCCCGCCCTCGCGCACGCGGAGGGTGCGCTCCACCACGTTGTCCTGCACGGGGGCGTCGTCAACCTGCGTCAGGGCGGGGGATGCGGGCCGCGGCGCCTCGCCGCCCGCCATGCCCGCGGCGCGCATCACCGACGGCGTGGCCACGGCCAGCACCGCCAGCGCGCCCAGCACCATCGCCGTCGTCCCCAGCACCGCGCGGCGCGACGGGGCGCGGCGGCTGCGGACGGCGTCCAGCACGGCCAGCATGCGGCCCTCGAGCTGGCTGGGGCGCGCCATGCTGACCGCCAGCGCGCCGGTCAGCGGCGCCGCGCGGAAGACGCTGGCCACGTCCAGCAGGTGCTGCGCGTAGCTGCGCGGCCGGGTGCCCGCCGCCAGCACGCGGTCGTCGCTGGCGCGCTCGCGCTCCACGCGCAGGCGCCGCGCGGCGTGCCAGGCGCCGGGGTGGAACCAGTAGAGCGCGCTGGCCAGCGCGGCCAGCGTCTGCGTCAGGCAGTCGCCGCGCGCCACGTGGGCCAGCTCGTGCAGCAGCACCACGCGGCGGCGCTCCTCCGGCCACTCCTCCGCGTCCGCCGGCAGCAGCACGACGGGCCGCCGCGTGCCCCACGTCATCGGCATCGTGGCCGCGCGGGCGCGCAGCAGCGTCACGCTACGCCGCAGGCGCAGGCGGTCGGACGCCTCCTCCAGCAGGTCGGCCCACTCCACGGAGTCCAGCGCCGCCGCGCTGCGCCGCAGCCGCGACAGCACCCATCGCCCCGCCGCCAGCCGGGCCAGCAGCAGCAGGACGCCCAGCGCGTAGACGAACGCCAGCGCCTGCTCCAGCCGGATGCGCGGCAGCGTCCAGCCGCCGGAGGATACGGCGGGCGCGGGGGATGATGCGTTCACCGCCGGGGCGGGCGCAGTCGCCCCAACGTCGGGGGAGGCGGACGCGGGCGCGTTGGCCAGGTTCGCGGGCAGCACGACCGCCGTCACCGTGATCTGCGGCGCGGTGGCGATGGGGATGCGCCAGCGGGGCAGGGCGGCGGCCAGCACCGGCAGCGCCAGCAGGCCCACGACGGCCAGCAGCCACACCAGGTGCCGCGCCGCCGCGGACGCGCGCCGCCGCTCCAGCACGAACGCCACCGCCGCCGCGCCCGCGAGCACCAGCGTGGCCTTGAGCACGAGCGCCACGGGCCAGGACAGTTCCGGCTGCAGCCAGGTGGGGAGCGCGGTCATCGGTCGTCCTCCGGGTCGCGGGCCTGGTCGAGCAGCGCCTTGAGGCGGGCGTGCTCGGCGGGGGAAAGGGGCTGGTCCACCATGTCCAGCAGCGCGGCCACGGCGGAGCCTGCCGAGTTGTTGAAGAAGGTGTGGACCAGGTGGCGCAGCGCGGAGGTGCGCACCTCGTCCGCGCGGGCGGTGGGCAGGTAGACGTAGCGCGGGCCGTCCTGCTCGTGGCGCAGGTGGCCCTTTTCCTCCAGCAGGCGCAGCATGCCGCGCACGGAGGAGTAGCTGGGGGGATCGGGAAGCTCGGCCTGCACCTCGGCCGCGGTGGCGCGGCCCAGGCGGTAGACCGCGTCCATGATCTGGCGCTCCCTGCGGCCCAGCTCGGAGGCGGGGTGGTCCGTCATGCGCTCGCCGTGAGGGTGTCAATGCATTAGCACTATGTCAATACACTAGCACCCCCTCCTCGAAGGGTCAAGGGTTTTCTGAGCGGCGCTCATTTTTCCGGTATTTACGCGGGTTTTCGCGCGCGCTAGATTGTCCGGCCCCGCTCTCGCATCGCCGCCGGAACTGCATCCGCAGAGACGCAGAGGACGCGGAGAACGGCAACCGCGGGACGACGTTCTCTCCCTCTCCACGCGCCGCGCGCACCCTCGTTCGCCGTGCGCGCCTGGCCATGTGCGGCGCGGGGGGCGGGGGCGCGGGAGAACCTTGCAGACGCAGTCCAAACAACTTCAGGAGAGCGACGATGTCCACCACGCTCGAGGCCGAGACCACCGCCACGCCCACGGAGACCCAGCCCCCCGCGACCATGGAGATCGCGGACGGGCTGGCGGTGATCCGCCTGAAGGACGAGGCGCGGCCGGTCAACGTCCTCTCCGCCGACCTGATCCGCGAGGTGGCCGGCTTCCTGGAGCGCCTGGAGGCGGGCGAGGCGGGCGTGCGCGCGGCCGTCATCGTCTCCGACAAGAAGGGCTCCTGGATCGCGGGCGCGGACATCGACGAGTTCAAGAACTTCCGCACGCCGGCGGACGCGGAGCAGGCCAGCCGCACCGGCCAGGAGCTGCTCAACCGCCTGGAGCGCCTGGACATCCCCGTGGTGGCCGCCATCGACGGCGCGGCGCTGGGCGGCGGGCTGGAGGTGGCGCTGGCCTGCACCTACCGCATGGCCAGCGATTCGCCGAAGACCAGGATCGGCCTGCCGGAGGTGACCCTGGGCATCATCCCCGGCGCCGGCGGCACGCAGCGGCTGCCGCGGCTCATCGGCCTGCGTGGCGCGCTGGACCTGATGCTCACCGGCAAACAGCTCGACGGACGGCGGGCCATGAAGGCCGGCGTGGTGGACGAGGTGGTGCCCGCGCCCGTGCTGGAAGACGTGGCCCGCCGCGCCGCGCTGGAGCTGGCGTCGCGCAAGCGCGAGGCGAAGAAGGGCCGCAGCCGGGGATCGCCGGACCGTGTGGAGAACCTGCTGCCCATGCGCCGCCTGATCTTCAGCAAGGCGCGGCAGGGGGTGATGGACAAGACGCACGGCCTGTATCCCGCGCCGCTCAAGCTGCTGGACGTGGTGGCGCGTGGGCTGGACCGGCCCATCGAGGAGGGCTTCGCGCTGGAGGCCGCGGCGTTCGGCGAGCTGGCGGTGACGCCGCAGGCCCGCAGCCTGGTGCACGTCTTCTTCACCAGCACCGCGGCCAAGAACGACCCCGGCCTGCCCGGAGTCAAGGCGCGCGGCATCGACCAGGTCGCGGTCGTCGGCGCCGGGTTCATGGGCGCGGGCATCGCCGCCGTCTCCGCGGAGGCCGGCATGCGCGTGCGGCTCAAGGACGTGAAGCCGGAGGCGGCCGCCAAGGGCCTGCGCACCGCCCGCGACACGCTGATCAAGCGCGCCAAGCGCAAGAAGATGCGCCGCTTCGAGGTCACCAAGCTCATCGACCGCGTGCAGCCCACCACCGAGTACAGCGGCTTCAAGGCCAGCGACGTCGTCGTCGAGGCCGTGTTCGAGGACGTGGACCTCAAGCACCGGGTGATCCGGGAGATCGAGGCGGCGTCCGCGCCGGACGTGGTGCTGGGCTCCAACACGTCCACCATCCCCATCGCCCGGCTGGCGGAGGCCAGCGCGCGGCCGGAGAACGTGATCGGCCTGCACTTCTTCTCCCCCGTGGACAAGATGCCGCTGCTGGAGATCATCACCCACGGCGGCACGGCGGACTGGGTGACGGCCACCAGCCACGCCTACGCCAAGAAGATCGGCAAGACGCCGATCATCGTGAACGACAGCCCCGGCTTCTACGTCAACCGCATCCTGACGCCGTACATGGCCGAGGCGGCGCTGCTGCTGGACGAGGGCGTGCGCATGGAGGACCTGGACGCGGCGATGACGGGGTGGGGCTTCCCGGTGGGCCCCATCACCCTCTACGACGAGGTGGGCCTCGACGTGGCGCAGAAGGCCGGGAAGATCATGGCGGAGGCCTTCGCGGACCGCATGACGCCCAGCCAGGTGGTGGACCGCATGGTGGCGGACGGGCGCCTGGGGCGGAAGAACGGCAAGGGCTTCTACCGCTACGACGACGGCAAGAAGGCCGGCCCCGACGAGAGCGCCTACGCCGTCATCGGCGGCCCCGCGAAGCGCGACCTGCCGCGCGCGGAGATCCAGGAGCGGCTGGCGCTGGTGATGGTCAACGAGGCGGTGCGGACGCTGGAGGAGGGGGTGCTGCGCTCCGCCCGCGACGGCGACGTGGGCGCGGTGTTCGGCATCGGCTTTCCCCCGTTCCGCGGCGGACCGTTCTGGTACGTGGACCAGTGCGGCGCGGCGGACGTGCTGGAGCGGCTGCGCAGGCTGGAGTCGCGCTTCGGCAAGCGCTTCGCCCCCGCGAAGCTGCTGGAGGAGCACGCGCGCGAAGGGACGCGCTTCTTTCCCGGGGACGCGGCGTGACCGCCATCGCCCCGGTCCAGGTGGCGCCGGGCGTCCACCGCGTCAGCGTCCCGCTGCCGTTCCCGCCGCGCGAGGTGGCGGCGTGGCTCATCGAGGGCGCGGAGGGGCACACGCTGGTGGACACGGGCATGGACACGCCCTCCGCCCGCGGCGCCCTGCGCGACGGCGCGGCGCGGCTGGGCGTGACGCCGCAGAGCCTGACGCACGTGGTGCTGACGCACGCCCACATCGACCACTACGGGCTGGCTGGTCCCGTGCGGGCGTGGAGCGGCGCGCAGGTGGCGCTGCACGCGCGCGAGGAGGAGCTGGCGCGGCGCTTCGTGGACGGCTGGCCGCAGGACCGCGACCTGGTGGAGGCCAGCTTCCGCGCCGGCGGCGTGCCGGACGAGGTGGGCGCCGCGCTGCTGCAGGCGTCCGACCGCATCCACGGCGGCTACGTGCACTTCGAGCCCGACATCCTGCTGCGGGGCGATGCGGGCGCGCTGCCCAGCGGCGGGGGATGGGAGTGGATCCTGACGCCCGGGCACTCGCCGGGGCACGTGACGGTCTACCATCCCGAGCGCCGCATCCTGATCGCGGGCGACCACGTGCTGCCGCGCATCTCGCCCAACATCGGGGCGGACCTGTACACGGTGAACCCGCTGGCGGACTACCTGGAGTCGCTGGCGCGGCTGCGGGAGCTGCCGGTGGACCTGGTGCTGCCCTCGCACGGGGAGCCCGTTCACGGACCTGGCCGGGCGGGTGGACGCCATCGCCGCGCACCACGAGGAGCGCAACGGCGCCACGCTGGCGGCGCTGGACCGGCCGCGGACGTCGTTCCAGGTGGCGCTGCGCCTGTTCCCGGACCTGCCGCCCGACAGCTTCCTGCACGGCCTGCGCGAGACCCGCGCGCACCTCATCTACCTGGAGAGCACCGGCCACGTGCGCCGCGAGATGCGGGATGGGCGGGAGCTGTGGATGCGGGGGTGACCCCCTTCCCCCCAGCCAGGAGTGGCGAGCGGGCGGGCTTCTACCCCGGGGTGCCCCACCCCCCGGCCCCCTCCCCCCGCGCCGCACTAAGACTGCGCGTGACTCGGGCAATCGTGTGTGCGGCGCGTGGAGAGGGGGAGACCTGAACCGCGCCGCGGCCGCCGACGGGTACCCG